>JAUSBK010000005.1 GCA_030652115.1 Coriobacteriia bacterium
CCTGAGAAAAGTGCATATCATTCGATTGCACTTCTGACAGAATCCTTTGAAAAAGATATTTCCTTGTTATTACCCCGGGCTTGTTCAACCATGGATAAGATTGTGGATCGCTGCGCGCTCACAATCTATCCTTATTCGTTATATTGTTCTTTGTAATTATATCTTCATCCATATTGTTCGATTTCTTCTTTGGTTAAATGAATAGCTGTATTCCCAACTATTTTGTTTCTGTGTTTACGTAGGATTTCCAGAAAACGATGGTCGTAAGGTATATAGTTTTGGCCTAACTTAATAGCCAATTCATTGATTGGGATCGCAGCATATTTTTTACAAAACCATTCAGCCTGAAAGGCATCGCCGTTTACTTTTTGATCTATTTCATTTTTTGTATATATTTTTGCGTTGTTCAATTCGAAGGTATAGCCTTTAGATTCTTTTGCCATCCATGTGAATACTTTGCTAATAAGGGTTCTTGGAACGTTGAGTAAAAAAAATCCATCTACATCATGATGCTCCCCTAAGAAAGAATCATTAGGGTTTATAACCGAATAGATTTTATTGAAATCTGTTACGTCGATCTCGTTATCAAATATGATTGTTTTCATGTCAGATATAATTGACAAGAAATCTCCAATATTTCGCTGAATATTTTCGATTTTTTTCAACTCGTTAATAGTTTCAATTCTATTAAGTTCATCAATATCTGACGATGACTTTTTAAGTTCTATAAATTTATCTTGCCAGAATTTTATGTATATATTTATTCCTTTGATATCAAATATATTTGCATCTTTTTGCACTAAAGGAAGAATTCTGTCTTTATAGTTTTTCTCTTTGAGAAACTCAGTTACTTCAAACATGCAATTTATGGATTTCAAATAATCTTCACTAATTACAACCAAGCAAAAATCAGATGATCTAATTTGTTTCATGAACTTCTTGATACTTTGTCTGTATTCAACATCTCTTACATCACGATTCAGAGTAATATTTTTTGTTTTAAATAAGATATCTAGGTAATCTGCAATGGCTGAATTTTTCCAAGAATAAGATAAAAAGATCTTATCCTTGTCACTAGTTTCGTTGGTTGCCATATTTTGTTTACTAGAAGATTGTTTTTTTTCTTCTAAACGTTTTTGATAGCACGTTTTGAGATAAGCAAATTTGTCACGTTGGAATCGTGATCTATGACCAAGATTTATTTCAAACAGCATTTCGTCTGTTGAAAGAGATTCTATTCGTTTTTTCTTTTCGTCGTTTAGCATTTTATTAATATAACATCCTTCGCTTCAGCTGCGGGCCGAGACTGGCGCGCCGGGTGCCCTGCAGCCGGCGTGACAGGCCGGATCCGTCAGCTGCAAGCGAGAGTTAGAGGGCACGCTTTTCAATCTCGCTAAACGCGAGCGTCTTGACCAAGGCCTCTTCTGTCTGAAAGAGGCTGAATCTCGTTACGTTATACTCATATAAGTAGCTTAGTGCAGTCATTCTCTCCGAGCTCGGAATAGTGAATTTGATAAGAATATCCTGCCCTTGTTCCGATTGCTGAAATGCATCCTCATGACTGACGAACTTATGATCATCACCCTCTTCCTGATGGGCTACTGTATACCAAGCCTGTTGCAGAAAATGACGCCTGTGCGTTCTCACATAAGGTCCCTGTACCCTAACTCGTGGCTTCCCATGCCAGGAGAACCTGTGCCCTTCCGTGTTCTCTATGTATGCGTAGATAGCAATACGATCAGCTCGAAGGCACTCTTCAAAAGCAAAGAACGCTGCAATCCAGGGGGAAAAGCTCCAATCAAGAAGCGGTGAAGGGAATCCATGATGTCGCAGGTAAACCCAATAGTCATAGTGGGGGATGAGATCTGGACCTTCGTGAAGCGCATGTGTGACCTCATCGCGAACAGTAGACCATTGATTGGATATACCCCATGATCTATCAAGGTATGATTCAAGTTGTGGCAAACAAGTATGGGCCACTTCCATATATGATGTAATAGTCCAAGCAATCGATGAGGAGAATCTCTCTAAAGTGGTTCGCAAGTGCCAACACTCATCCGCCTGTCCTCGGTAGAGAATATGGTTCGGGAACTTGCGACCGTCACATTCATAGGTTCCGTATCGCTGCCGAATGTCTTCTAGCTCCCGGATGAAGTCAGCCCAACTACTCAAAGAAATCGTTTCCATATGTCCCTCTAACGCTGCTGTTGAGCCTCGAGCATCGCAGGCTGTAGGGCAAGCGGCTTTTATGCTTGTGCTGCAGCTGAGAAGCGCAGTGGCTCGAACGCCTTGATAGGTGTAGCCATAGGCGGAACCTGTCAGGGTGTTCGAGTTTACTCAACAGCAGCGATAAGCTCGTCCGCGTCAGCGGGCGAGCTTATCGTTTGAATTAACCTGAAAAAAGGGTGCGTAACAAGGTGTGCAGGAATACCGCAAACACAGCGCGGGACGGGAAGCAAAGCCAAACCCCTAACCCCTTTTTTTCAGGTTTAATGACTTGTTAGATTTTTGTTTCATATTTTCAATATACTCAGAAATAGTTGCAATATGTCCGTCTATATCAATAGTTTTTTTCCTTATTAACTCTTGAGCAGAAGAGTCTTCGGCAAAATGAACGAAGCAATAATTATACGGGCGTTTGTTATATCTATTTATTGGTTGTCTAATATTAGAAATACTTCCATATCTATTGAATATTTCCTTTAATCTTTCTTCGCCAATATCAGATGGAAGATTGAAAACGAATATAGCGTTTAATACTTTAGTTTGATTTAAAATTTGCTGACGACCTGGAGAAACAACTTTATATCTCCCAACCCTTTGTTTTTTAATTTTTTGCCGTTTGCTCATTGCTGTTGCTGCTGAAGAAGTCCTTGTCTCATCTAGTAGTCCTAACACCCTGAGGCTTGTTACTACAGAGTCGTAAGTATCTCTATCGTTTGTTGATAATGCTTTATAAATGTCATTCGGAGAAATTTCTTTATCGTGAAGTCCTAATGCGACAATCCGTTTTTGCAATTTGTTTAATCTGTAAGATTCAAACAAGGAAAGCCACTCAAGCTCCTTATTCGAATAAATGCTTTTGTTTTCAATAGTTAGATGAAAACTATTTTCCTTTGATTCAAGTATAGGATTACCAATTTCGTTATCATTCAATATTTCATATATTCTCTTGATGCCTTCTCCCATTTCTCTCATAAATTTATTTTCTCTTAGAACCTTTGCTACGTAAGTATTTCTAGATTCATGTACATTTCTGAACAATAACAAATCTTCTATTTTTATAGAGGAAAGTAGCAAACCAGGGCTTTTAATTGTAAGTCTGTCTGAGTAAATAATAAAATCAATACTGTTTGATATGGTGTAATCACGGTGCGCGATAGCATTGACTAATGCTTCTCTGCAAGCAATTTCTGGATATATATATTGGCTTTGGAAAGTTGCATCAGGACCGAACTCAGTCTTACCAATTAAAAAAGGCCTTAAAAAGTCCCAACCATTTGTTAACAGCCTAAAAGCATTTCCAACATATCTTTCATCAACGGTCACATTATAGTCTGCTCCTGATAGCAACTCATTCCCATTAACCTTTATTACTCTTAATTCGCACCTGGGTATCCAGTTTTCGATCTTTTTACTAAACAAGATTATAGCTGCTCGACGTAAGCGCAATCCTGCAGGTGTGTATTCTCCAATACCGATCTGTTGCAAGTACTTCTCAATTGAGATTCCAGGCAGATAGTTTCTTGAAAGTTCAGACAGAAGCTCCAGGTCTAAATCTGAAACATTTGCTCCATCCAAGAATTCACGATCAAACTCTCTAGAACGTTGTTCTGATCGTTCGATAATAATTGTATTGAAATCAATTGGGATAGTTTCTTTATCCTTCCTTCTTACACACCTTCCATCAGGAAGTTGATATATTTGGCCGTCACTTTTTGAAACTGAAAAGAATAGTATTATTGTCTCTTCGAGATTAATTTTAGTGCGATACAACAGTGGTAGTTTCTGATCATTATACACATGCGTATATGGTGCATTTAGCATGGTTTCAATTTGCTCTTCAGTATGTTTTAGGCCAGTGATTTCTCCACTATCTTCTACTCCTATCAGTAAGTCGCCACCATCCGCATTAGTAAATGCAACAAGGGCTTCACCTATTTCTTTACATATTTTTGTGGGGTTTCTTAGCTGTTTATCTCCTGGTTTTCCTTCCTTTGCACTTTTGAATTCACGAAAATGGCTTTCACCTAGAAGGATTGTATTTTTGACTCGTTCAATTAAAAGTAGAGGTTCATTCATGACATTTCTCTTAAGTAGGTTATTAGGGTATGGCAGTTATAGAATAACTATTCTTTAAATCTAACGCCAAAATTCAGCCGACCGCGCCAATGTACTAGGCTCGAAGAAAGTTGCTCCACGCGGTCGGCTGTAATTTTATTGTTAGCCATCATTATTCCTCTTGTCTTTGGCTTTCCTTCGTGAGGGCGTCTCGGACTCAGCCTCCTGTCTATCCAACTCCTCAAATTCACCCCTGAGGCTGTTCCAAAGGTCGAGCCACTTAACCCTAGGAGACTTGCGAAGATCGATTTTGTTTGGCCAGTCCGAAGAAGCTCCAAGGAAGTTATCCTGACTATAAAGGGTCAACTGAGCCTCGTGAAGGTCAGACCGTCTTACGAAGCGCGACCTCGCAGTGACATTGAGTGCCGCAAGTATGGATTGCACAACTGGATCAAGGCCATCATCAGTTCTAATGCCCTTCTTGCCGGCCAGAGTCGGAGAGTAGCGAGATATATCTACTTGGTTAACCTCATGCCAAATGGGCAGCAGTACTTTCTGCTTCCTGACGTTTTCCAAGGCGGCGACCCCGTCCAGCTCCTCCATCGTCCAGTGTTTAAGAAAGAAGGCCTTGCTCAATACTATCACTGCGTAATCGCATTCCCGAAGTCCTTCGTCTATGCGTGCTTTCAGACTATCGCCGAGAAACAGGGAAAACTCGTCGTACCAAACCATGAGGCCATTGCAAATTAAGGCCTCAGCCAAGGGTTTCGCCACAGCATCCTTATCCTCCGACGCGTGACTAATAAATAGCTTCTTGAGCACAGGGTCGTCGGTCCTGGTAAAATTAAACGAGGCTATGTGAACCTTCCTCATCTTCATGGTCCTCTCCTAGGCTAACGCTGCTGTTGAGCCTCGTGCATCGCAGGCTGTGGGGCAAGCGGTTTTTATGCTTGTGCTGCAGCTGAGAAGCGCAGTGGCTCGAACGCCTTGATAGGTGTAGCCTTTAGGCGGAACCTGTCAGGGTGTTCGAGTTTACTCAACAGCAGCGATAAGCTCGTCCGCGTCAGCGGGCGAGCTTATC
>JAUSBK010000006.1 GCA_030652115.1 Coriobacteriia bacterium
TCGACAACTACTTCCCGGACCCGGTCCGTGAGACCGACAAGCCGTTCCTCATGGCCGTCGAGGACGTCTTCACCATCACCGGCCGCGGCACCGTCGCGACCGGCCGTGTGGAGCGCGGCATGGTCAAGGTCGGCGACGAGATCGAGATCGTCGGCATCCACGAGGAGACCAAGAAGACGGTCGTCACCGGCGTGGAGATGTTCCGCAAGCTGCTCGACCAGGCGGAGGCCGGCGACAACATCGGCGTGCTGCTCCGTGGCATCGGTCGTGCCGAGATCGAGCGCGGCCAGGTGCTGTGCAAGCCCGGCAGCATCACCCCGCACACCGAGTTCCTCGGCCAGGTCTACATCCTGACCAAGGAGGAAGGCGGCCGTCACACCCCGTTCTTCGACGGCTACCGTCCGCAGTTCTACTTCCGGACCACCGACGTCACGGGCATCGCACACCTGCCCGAGGGCACCGAGATGGTCATGCCCGGCGACAACGTCGAGATCACCGGCCAGCTCATCGGCCCGATCGCGATGGAAGAGGGCCTGCGCTTCGCTATCCGCGAGGGCGGTCGCACCGTCGGCTCGGGTCGTGTCACGAAGATCATCAAGTAGCGTCCGGACGAGCACGAATCCGAACGGGGCCTGGCTGATGGCCGGGCCCCGTTTTGCCCGCTCAAACGCGCGTGCCATCTTTGACAGTGTTTGAGAGCGGGTGTTAGATTACGCTACCGCCCGTCCGACGATCCTGGTTCTGACGTGCGGCCGTGAGGAGGAACTTCCATGAGGACGCTCGTGACGCTGGCCTGCACGGAGTGCAAGCGCCGCAACTACACGACGAACAAGAACAAGCAGAGCAATCCGGAGCGGATCGAGTTCAAGAAGTACTGCAAGTGGTGTCAGACCCACACGCTCCACAAGGAGACCCGTTAGTCGTAACGGGCTTTCAGCGCGAACGCTTCACAGGGCAGTAGCTCCAACGGTAGAGCGCCGGTCTCCAAAACCGGATGTTGGGGGTTCGAATCCCTCCTGCCCTGCCAGACGAAGGATCGGCCGCGGCACGATCGCGGCAGGACATACCGGCCCCCGTACGGGGGCGGAAGAGGTGTAAGTAGGATGGCTCAGTCGAAGAAGAGCGCTGCGAAGCCAAGCATCTTCAAGCGCTTCGGCACGTATCTCAAGGATGTGCGCACCGAACTTCGGCGCGTCATCTGGCCGTCGCGGAAGAACGTTGTGAACTCCAGCATCGTCGTCATCGTGACGCTCGTGTTCTTCGTGTTCTACACCCTGATCATCGACAACATCGCCTCGTACTTGTTCCTCGACGTGCTCGCCGGGATCGGCAGGTAGGGGCGAGATGGCCAAGAAGTGGTACGTCATCCATACGTATTCAGGCTACGAGAACAAAGTAGCCACGAACCTGCGTCATCGCATCGAGTCGATGAACATGCAGGAGAAGATCTTCGACGTCTTCATCCCTAAGGAGACGGTCACCGACATCAAGCAGGGCGGCCGCAAGGTCACCAGCGAGAAGAAGGTCTTCCCCGGCTATATCCTCGTGCAGATGGAGCTCAACGACGACTCCTGGTACGTGGTGCGCAACACGCCGGGCGTCACGGGCTTCGTCGGTGCTCAGGCCAAGCCGGTCCCGCTCTCGCGCGCCGAGGTGGAACGCATCAAGGGGCGCGTGGCTTCTTCGGCCAAGCCCAAGACGCTCACCGACTTCGCCGAAGGCATGCCGGTGAAGGTCACTGCCGGTCCGCTGGCCGACTTCGACGGAGTGATCGCCGAGGTCAATGCGGATCAGGGCAAGATCAAGGTCATGGTCTCGATCTTCGGACGCGAGACGCCTGTCGAGCTTTCGTTCGATCAGGTCGCTAAGTTGTAGACAGTTCGGCGGGTGTTCGTGCCGGGGCAACGATGCGCTCCGGGCTTCTCGCGGGCGTGGCGCCGATGCGATAGACGTGAAGAGCGGCGCCTTCGGGCTGCCGAGAAGATAAGGACGGACGAGATGGCCAAGAAAGTCGTCGGATTCATCAAGCTACAGATCCCGGGTGGCCAGGCCAACCCGGCACCGCCGGTGGGCCCTGCCCTCGGCCAGCACCAGGTGAACATCATGCAGTTCTGCCAGGCGTACAACGCCGAGACGCAGGACAAGATCGGCACGATCATCCCGGTCGAGATCACGGTCTACGAGGACCGCAGCTTCACGTTCGTCCTCAAGACCCCGCCGGCCGCGGTGCTCCTCAAGCAGGCCGCTGGCATCGAGAGCGGTTCGGGCACGCCCAACCGCACCAAGGTCGCATCGGTCACGACCGACCAGCTGCGCCAGATCGCCGAGACCAAGATGCCCGACCTGAACGCGAACGACATCGATGCTGCGATGAAGATCGTCGCCGGCACCGCCCGTTCGATGGGTATCACGATAGAGGACTAACGTCGATGCGGCCGCGCGGCCGCGTGACGTGCAGATGTGGGAGGGCACTCGCTGCCCGCTGACCACGAGGAGGAACCATGAAGCGAGGCAAGAGGATGGCGGCGTCGGTTGCCGCGGTCGATCGGGAGCGCCTGTACACGCCGCTCGAGGCGATGAAGCTCGCCAATGAGCTCGCGCCCGCCAAGTTCGACGAGACCGTTGAGGTGCACTTCCGTCTTGGTATCGACACCCGCCAGGCCGATCAGCAGGTCCGTGGCAGCGTGTCGCTCCCTGCCGGGACCGGCAAGGAGGTCCGGGTCGCCGTCTTCGCCCAGGGCGACAAGGCCAAGGAAGCGGAAGATGCCGGCGCCGACATCGTGGGCTCCGATGACCTCGTCGAGAAGATCTCGGGCGGTTTCCTGGACTTCGACGCCACCGTCGCGACGCCCGACATGATGAGCAAGGTCGGCCGCCTGGGCAAGATCCTCGGCACACGTGGCCTGATGCCGAACCCAAAGCTCGGCACCGTGACCATGGACATCGCCCGCGTGGTGGGCGAACTGAAGGCCGGTCGCGTCGAGTACCGTGCGGACAAGTTCGGAATCGCCCACGTGGGCATCGGCAAGAAGTCCTTCACCCCCGAGGCGCTGATCCAGAATTACGGTGCGCTGCTGGATGAGATACTTCGCGCGAAGCCGGCTGGCTCGAAGGGCCGCTACATCAAGTCGATCACCATCTCGACGACGATGGGCCCGGGCATCAAGGTCGACCCGCTCAAGACGCGCAACCTCCTCGAAGAGGCCTAGCGCCTCGCGAGGCTTGCACGGGTGCGGGTGACAGGCTATCATCACCTGCGCTCCAAAGTTGATAACACACGCACGACCGCTACCGTAGACAGCAGGTGCCCGGAGGCATCCGGGTCTTAAGGGAACCGAGCCCGGTTCCGCCCGCCGAGGTGGAGACACACGAACTAGCGACGCGTAAGCGTCTTCGCGTCCGTGGCCTCCGCCGTATCAGGCGGGGGCCACGTCGCATTTCGGAGGGCTACACGTCCTCGAGCGACACGGCCTCGTCTGGCGTGTCGCGTGTGTGAACGGAAGGAGGGAAGTGTATGCCGACATCTGAAAAGCAGCGGCTTGTGGCCGAGATCAAAGACCGCCTGTCGTCGTCGGGTGGCGTGATCCTCGCCGACTACCGCGGTCTTTCCGTGAAGGACATGCGTGCGCTGCGCACCTCGCTCTACGAGACCGGCAGCGAGGCGACCGTGTACAAGAACTCGCTCGCCCAGATCGCGATCCGCGAACTCGAGCTGCCGAACATGGACGAGTACCTTGCGGGGCCGACGGTCTTCGTGTTCACCCCGGAGGACCCGGTGGCGACCGCCAAGGCGCTGCTCGCGTTTGCGAAGGAGAACAAGACCTTCGCGTTCAAGGGCGGGCTCATCGAGGGCAACGTCGTCACGGCTGACGTCGTGAGGACGATCGCGGTGCTGCCGTCTCGCGAGGAGCTTATCGCGAAGCTCATGGGCACCATGCTCAACCCGATCAGAGGCTTCATGGCCATGGCGAACGCCCCCGTGGGCGCCTTCGCGCGGGTCGTCAAGGCCGTGGCGGACCAGAAGGCCGCCGCGTAAGGAACGTTCGGACGATACATGCGGACAGGCGAACAGACTCGCCTCAAGTCCCGAGAACAGAAGGAGTACTAAGAGATGGCTGCTCTTAAGCGTGAGGACATTCTCGAGTGGATCAAGGCTGCTCCGGCCCTCGAGCTCGCTGAGCTCGTGAAGGAGATGGAAGAGGTCTTCGGTGTCTCGGCTGCCGCTCCGGTCGCCGCTGCCGCCGCCCCCGCCGGCGAGGCCGCTGTGGTCGAGGAGAAGGACAGCTTCGACGTCGTCATCAACGGTGCTGGCGAGAAGAAGATCCAGGTCATCAAGGTCGTGCGCGAGCTCGACTCGTCGCTCGGACTGAAGGAAGCCAAGGACCTCGTCGACGCCGCGCCGAAGGCCGTGCTCACGGGTGTCAACAAGGAGAAGGCGGCCGAGGCGAAGGCCAAGCTCGAGGAGGCCGGCGCCTCAGTCGAGGTCAAGTAGAACCGTTCGTCGCGGGGCCGCTTAGCCCCGTCTCGTTCGTGGCCGGCGGCGCGGAATCGCGCCGCCGGCCACAACGCACGATTGATGTCAAGTATTCATTGACCGAGGCAAACGCCTTCGGTAGACTGAACGTTTGCGACTCTCAGTACGCCGCTTGGGTATAAGGAGGAATCACCTGGTGCCGCGCGAAGCAGGTTCCCCCGCTCCCGCTGGTGCTCGCCAGCGCCGTTCGTTCGCTAAGATCCCCGAGATTCTGGATGTTCCGAATCTCATTGCGATTCAGACGGACAGTTTCAAATGGTTCCTCGATGAGGGACTGAACGACACCTTTCAGGACATCTCTCCGATAAGTGACTTCACCGACACGTTGGCCGTCGAGTTCGGCGGCCACGAGTTCGGCGATGCCAAGTACTCCGTCGAGGAGTGCAAGGAGAAGGACATGTCCTACCAGGCGCCCCTGTTCGTCGAGGTGCGCTTCATCAACAAAGAAACCGGAGAGATCAAGGAGCAGCAGGTGTTCATGGGCGACTTCCCGCTCATGACCGACCGCGGCACCTTCGTCATAAACGGCACCGAGCGCGTTGTCGTTTCGCAGCTCGTGCGCTCGCCGGGTGCCTACTTCAAGTGGGACATCCGCAACAACAAGAGCTACGCAGTGGGTTCGGTCATCCCGAGCCGCGGCGCATGGCTCGAGTTCGAGATCGGCCGCCCGTGGTTCTCATGGGTGGCATCCGGCCGTCCCATGGAGGCCGACAAGCAGTTCGGCGAGGCGTACGTCCGCGTCGACCGCAAGCGCAAGGTTCCCGCGACCGTACTCATCCGTGCACTCGGCATCGCCGAGACCGAGGAAGAGATGCTTGACGTCCTCGGTGACAGTTTCGTCGTTCGCCGCACGCTCGAACGCGATCACACCACCACCCGCGAAGAGGCGCTCATCGAGCTCTACAAGCGCCTTCGTCCGGGTGAGCCGGCCAACGTCGAATCGGCGCGTTCGCTGCTCGACGGCCTGTTCTTCAACCCGCAGCGCTACGACCTCGGCAAGGTCGGTCGCTTCATGCTCAACCGCAAGCTGCGGCTCGGCGTGCCCGAAGAGGTCCACACCCTCACCAACGAGGACGTCGTGGGCATGCTCAAGTTCCTCTTCGGCCTCTGGGAGCAGGACTATCGCGAGCATGCGACCGAGGACGTCCTTGCGACGCTTCGCGCCAAGTACGACTCGATCAAGCTCGGCGCCGAAGATCGCGATTTCGAAGTGGACGATATCGACCACTTCGGCAACCGTCGCGTTCGCAGCGTGGGCGAGCTCATCCAGAACCAGTTCCGCATCGGTCTTGCGCGCATGGAGCGTGTTGTCCGCGAGCGCATGACCACGCAGGACGTGGAGCAGATCACGCCGCAGTCGCTCATCAACATCCGGCCGATCGTGGCGAGCATCAAGGAGTTCTTCGGTTCCTCGCAGCTGTCGCAGTTCATGGACCAGACCAACCCGCTCGGCGGTCTCACGCACAAGCGTCGCGTGTCGGCCCTCGGCCCGGGCGGTCTGTCCCGCGAGCGCGCCGGCTTCGAGGTGCGAGACGTCCACCCCTCGCACTACGGCCGCATGTGCCCGATCGAGACGCCTGAAGGTCCGAACATCGGCCTCATCGGCTCGCTCGCGACCTTCGCGCGGATCAACGCATACGGCTTCATCGAGACGCCGTACCGCAAGGTCGTGAAGGGCAAGGTCACCGACGAGATCGAGTACCTGACTGCCGAGAAGGACGAACTGTTCATCATCGCGCAGGCAGGCGAACCGATCGACCCGAAGACGGGCAAGTTCGTCAACGACAAGGTGCTCTGCCTCATCAAAGGCGGCGAGCCGATCGACGCCGCGCCCAACGAGGTCGACTACATGGACGTCAGCGCCCGTCAGATCGTGTCGGTCGCGACCGCCCTCATCCCGTTCCTTGAGCACGACGACGCGAACCGCGCACTCATGGGTTCGAACATGCAGCGTCAGGCCGTGCCGCTGCTCACGCCTTCGGCTCCGCTGATCGGCACCGGCATGGAGTATCGCGCCGCGGTCGATACCGGCGAGATCATCGTGGCGCGGCACGCGGGCACGGTAAGCTCCGTGGACAGCACTTCGATCGAGGTCACCTCCAAGGAGGGCGTCGACACCTACTCGCTGCCCAAGTTCATGCGTTCGAACCAGGGCACCTGCATCAACCACAAGCCGCTCGTTTCCGAGGGCCAGCAGGTCGCCGAGGGCCAGGTCCTCGCTGACGGCCCCTCCACCGAGGCGGGCGAGCTCGCGCTGGGCCAGAACCTTCTCGTGGCGTTCATGCCGTGGGAGGGCTACAACTACGAAGATGCGATCATCCTTTCGGAACGCGTGGTGCGCGATGACCTGCTGACCTCGATCCACATCGAGGAGTACGAGGTCGAGGCTCGCGATACCAAGCTCGGTCCGGAAGAGATCACTCGCGAGATCCCGAACGTCGGCGAAGACGTTCTGGCCAACCTCGACGAGGACGGCATCATCCGCATCGGTGCCGAGGTCTTCCCCGGCGACGTGCTCGTGGGCAAGGTCACCCCCAAGGGCGAGACCGAGCTCACCGCCGAGGAGCGGTTGCTCCGCGCGATCTTCGGTGAGAAGGCGCGTGAGGTGCGCGACACGTCGCTCAAGGTGCCGCACGGTGAGACCGGCCGCGTCATCGCAGTCCACAAGATGAGCCGCGACAACGGCGACGATCTGAACCCGGGCGTTGACGAACTCGTGCGCGTGTACGTCGCACAGAAGCGCAAGATCCAGGAAGGCGACAAGCTCGCCGGCCGTCACGGGAACAAGGGTGTCATCTCCAAGATCCTGCCGGTCGAGGACATGCCGTTCCTGGCAGACGGCACTGCCGTCGATATCATCCTGAACCCCCTCGGCGTGCCGAGCCGAATGAACATCGGGCAGCTGCTCGAAACGCACCTCGGCTGGGCCGCGCACGTAGGCTGGAGCGACGAGAAGACGCAGAAGGAGCCGGTCTACGGCCCGATGCACGTGGCGACGCCCGTGTTCGACGGTGCCAAGGAGTACGAGATCTCCGAGACGCTGGTGAAGGCCGACAAGAACGTCAAGCTGCAGGCGCAGGAGCGCTACGGCAAGAAGATGCTCGAGTCGGTCGTGCCGCATATCAACGAGTATGGCAAGACCGTGCTCTTCGACGGTCGTACCGGCGAGCCGTTCCGCCAGCCGGTCACGGTCGGTCAGATCTACATCCTGAAGCTGCTCCATCTGGTCGACGACAAGATCCACGCTCGTTCGACCGGCCCGTACTCGCTCATCACCCAGCAGCCGCTCGGTGGTAAGGCGCAGTTCGGTGGCCAGCGCTTCGGCGAGATGGAAGTGTGGGCCCTGTACGCATACGGCGCCGCCTACGTGCTGCAGGAGATCCTCACCATCAAGTCCGACGACGTGCTGGGCCGCGTGAAGGCGTACGAGGCCATCGTCAAGGGCGAGAACATCCCCGAGCCGGGCATTCCTGAGAGCTTCAAGGTGCTCGTGAAGGAGATGCAGTCGCTGTGTCTGGACGTGGAGATCATGTCCGAGAGCGGCGAGGAGATCGAGCTCAAGGAGGACGAGGAGGACGTGTTCCGCACCGCTGAGGAACTCGGCCTCGACCTCACCGGCATGGGCGAGGCCCCCGGCCTCGGCAGGGTGAATGCCAGCGAGTCGCTGGAGGATCTCGACACGTCGGAGATCGACCTTTCGCTCGAGTTCGGCGAAGAGGGCATTGCTGTCGAGAGTGCCGAAGAGTAGGGCCCGGTAGGCAGTTACGGGTAGGCGCCCGCTCATCTGAGGGCGTTCACCGGATGGAGGAATAACGTTGCTCGACGTCGACGTCAACAACTTCGATAAGCTCCGCATCGGGCTCGCCAGCTCGGAGCAGATCCGTCAGTGGTCGCGCGGCGAGGTCAAGAAGCCGGAGACTATCAACTACCGCACGCTCAAGCCTGAGAAGGACGGACTCTTCTGCGAGAAGATCTTCGGTCCGACGAAGGACTGGGAGTGCTACTGCGGCAAGTACAAGCGCGTGCGCTTCAAGGGCATCATCTGCGAGCGCTGCGGCGTGGAGGTCACGCGCGCCAAGGTACGTCGCGAGCGGATGGGTCACATCGAGCTCGCTGCGCCGGTCTCGCACATCTGGTACTTCAAGGGCGTGCCGAGCCGCATGGGCTATCTCCTTGACATCGCGCCCCGCGATCTTGAGAAGGTGCTCTATTTCGCGTCGTCCATCATCACTTCGGTGAACGAGGACGACCGCGAGGCTGATCTCTCAATGCTGAAGGACGAGCTCGACGCTGATCTGCAGGCGCTCGAGTCCGATGTGGCCGAGGAGAAGGCGCAGACGGAGGCCGAGAAGGACCGTCTGATCGCCGTCGCCAAAGGCGAGCTCGAGCCGCAGGAGGGGGAGTCCTTCGACGAGGAGGTCGATCCCGCCGATCGCATCAAGAAGCTCGAGGCTGAGGCCAAGCGCGACATACGCGACCTGGATGAGGAGCTCGAGGAGCGCCGCGACCTGCTGCGCGAGACGTTCGACCGCTTCCAGAAGCTCGCCGTGAAGGACCTCATCAACGACGAGACGCTCTACCGCGAGATGAAGCTGCGCTACGGCGACTACTTCCGTGGCGGCATGGGCGCCGAGGCGATCCAGGACCTGCTCAAGCAGATCGACATGGACGCGCTTGCCGAGGAGCTCCGCGAGCAGATCGACGAGGGCAAGGGCCAGAAGAAGCAGAAGGCCATCAAGCGCCTCAAGGTGGTCTCGGCATTCAGGCACTCCACCAACAAGCCCGAGTGGATGATCCTCGAGGCCGTCCCGGTCATCCCGCCGGACCTCCGCCCGATGGTGCAGCTCGACGGCGGCCGCTTTGCGACCTCGGACCTGAACGACCTGTACCGCCGCGTGATCAACCGCAACAACCGCCTCAAGAGGCTGCTCGACCTCGGCGCGCCCGAGATCATCGTGAACAACGAGAAGCGCATGCTGCAGGAGGCCGTCGACGCGCTGTTCGACAACGGCCGCCGCGGCCGCCCGGTCACCGGCCCTGGCAACCGTCCGCTGAAGTCCATCAGCGACATGCTCAAGGGCAAGCAGGGCCGCTTCCGCCAGAACCTGCTCGGCAAGCGCGTCGACTACTCCGGCCGCTCGGTCATCATCGTCGGTCCAGAGCTCAAGCTGCACCAGTGCGGTCTGCCGAAGGTCATGGCCCTCGAGCTGTTCAAGCCCTTCGTCATGAAGCGCCTCGTGGACATGGAGTACGCGCAGAACATCAAGAGCGCCAAGCGCATGGTCGATCGTGGCCGCGATGTGGTGTGGGACGTGCTCGAGGAGGTCATCTCCGATCACCCCGTGCTGCTCAACCGCGCACCTACGTTGCACCGCCTCGGCATACAGGCGTTCGAGCCGATCCTCGTCGAGGGTAAGGCCATCCGCCTGCACCCGCTCGTCTGCACGGCGTTCAACGCGGACTTCGACGGCGACCAGATGGCCGTGCACCTGCCGCTTTCGGCAGAGGCGCAGGCCGAGGCACGCACGCTCATGCTCTCCACCAACAACATCAAGAGCCCGTCCCACGGCCGTCCGCTCACCGTGCCTTCGCAGGACATGGTCATCGGCCTCTTCTACCTCACGACGGAGCGTGAAGGCGGCGAGGGCGCCGGTCGCGCGTTCTCCAGCTTCGCCGATGCGCAGCTGGCGTACGACAGCCGGGCCGACCTCGACTTGCAGGCGCTCGTCCGGGTGCGTCTCACCGACGACCTCATCGAGGAGTACCTCGATGAGGACGGCAAGATCGCTCTTCGGGACCGCAAGGTCGGCGAACGCATCGACACCACGGTCGGCCGGATCACGTTCAACAAGTCGCTTCCCGAGGACTATCCCTTCATCAACCACGACGTGGACAAGAAGGGCATCTCCCGCATCGTGGAGGACTGCTCCGTCGTCTATTCCACCACGCGCATGGGCGCCATCCTCGACGAGGTCAAGCGTCTCGGCTTCCATTACGCCACGCGTGCCGGCGTGACAGTCGGCGTGTATGACGCGGCCGTTCCGGAGGCAAAGGGCGCGATCATCGCGGCCGCCGAGGGCGAAGTCGAGAAGATCGAGCAGCAGTACGACCGCGGTCTCATCACCAAAGACGAGCGGCACCGCCAGATCGTGGAAGTCTGGACGCGCGCGACCGACGACGTTGGCGATGCGATGGCCGCGAACTTCGACAAGTTCAACCCGATCTTCATGATGGCCCAGTCGGGTGCCCGCGGTAACATCAAGCAGGTCCGTCAGCTTGCCGGTATGCGAGGCCTGATGGCGAATCCGAAGGGCGAGATCCTCGACCGCCCGATCAAGGCGAACTTCCGCGAGGGTCTATCGGTTCTCGAGTACTTCATCTCCACGCACGGCGCCCGTAAGGGCCTGGCCGACACGGCCCTTCGTACGGCCGACTCGGGGTACCTCACCCGCCGTCTGGTCGACGTTGCCCAGGATGTCATCGTTCGCGAAGGCGACTGTGGCACCGACGAGGCGATGGAGTTCCGCACCACAGATGACAAGGGACAGCCGGACCACGACCTTGTGGGCCGCTGCCTCCACACACCGGCCGCTCATCCCAAGACCGGCGAGGTGCTCATCAATGCCGGTGACTACATCCGCACCGACAAGGACCTCCACCAGCTTGCCGACGCAGGCATCGAGACAGTGCATGCGCGCACCGTGATGACCTGTCGCGCGGCGCACGGCATCTGCCAGAAGTGCTACGGGTTCGATTTGGCCGCCGGCCGCACCGTCGACATCGGCACGGCGGTGGGCATCATCGCCGCCCAGTCGATCGGCGAGCCGGGCACGCAGCTCACGATGCGCACCTTCCACACCGGCGGTGTCGCCGGCGAGGACATCACGCATGGTCTCCCGCGTGTCACCGAGCTCTTCGAAGCCCGCAAGCCGAAGGGCCAGGCGCAGCTCACCGAGCTGACCGGCATGCTAGCGATCGAAGAGGGCGACAAGACCCGCAAGCTCACCGTGACCGCCGAGGACGGCAAAGCCAAGGACTACACCGTTTCGCGCCGCTCGCGCTTGCGGCCGGGCGTGGTGGCCGGCACCGTGATCGAGGCAGGCACGCAGCTCACCGAGGGTTCCGTGAACCCGCACGACCTGCTCATCCTGCGCGGACCCAAGGCCGTGCTCGCGTACATCGTCCGCGAGGTGCAGGAGGTCTACGCCAGCCAGGGCGTCGACATCAACGACAAGCACATCGAGGTCATCGCGCGCCAGATGATGCGCAAGATCTCGGTGCTCGAGGCGGCAGATACCACGTTCCTGCCCGGCCAGCTCGTCGACCGCCTGGTCTACCACGCTGAGAACGAGCGCGTCATCTCCGCAGGCGGCGAGCCTGCAGTCGGTCACGCGATCCTGCTCGGCATCACCAAGGCCTCGCTCGCGACCGACAGCTTCCTCTCGGCAGCGTCGTTCCAGGAGACCACCCGCGTGCTCACTGACGCTGCGATCGCCGGCAAGTCCGACGAGTTGCTGGGCCTCAAGGAGAACGTCATCATCGGCAAGCTCATCCCGGCCGCGACCGGCATGAAGCGCTATCGCTCGGTCAAGCTCACCTACCGCGGTCAGTCCGCGGAGTGGAGCGGTGAAGAGGGGACCGGCCCGCTGCCGGAGTTCGCCCCTGATGAGCTGCGCGAGCTCGAGGCCATGCTGCCCGGGCCGGCGCTCGACGAAGGCCAGTTCACCGATGAGGAGGCCGAGGACTTCTTCGGCATCCTGAACGTCGACGACGCCGATGAGGACATCGACGTCAGCAGTTTCGAGGGCGTCGTGTTCGATCCCGAGGAGCCTGCGCGCGTGGCGGTCGAACAGCCGGTCGAGCGTCTGTGCGAGGCGCTGTTCGGCGATGGTCAGCCATGTACGCACAAGGCGAAGGACGGTTCGCGCTACTGCGGCGTTCACGCCAAGGTGGCCGACTCCGACGGGCTGTGCCGCGCGTTTCGCGTGGACGGCACGCCATGCCCGAACAAGTCCAAGGACGAGGGCATCTACTGTGGAGTCCACGCCAAGCTCGCGGGTCAGGACGCATAGCGTTCGTCACCATCGGCCCCGGAGGTCCGCTGACCCCGGGGCCGGTGTCTGCAAGAGGAGCGATACGCCCGGGAGCGTGGTTTGACACACCCCAGGTGGTTTGTTAGAGTTGCGCGTTGCGACTACGCTCGGCGCCCGATGCCTGGACGCCGTGGACGAGGCACGCACGATCGACGAAGGAGATGAGTAGTGCCCACCATCAATCAGCTGGTGCGCAAGGGCCGTCAGCAGGCCACCGAAAAGAGCAAGACGCCGGCGCTCAAGGGCAACCCGCAGAAGCGCGGCGTTTGCACGCGCGTCTACACGACCACGCCGAAGAAGCCGAACTCGGCTCTCCGCAAGGTCGCTCGCGTGCGTCTCACGAACCAGATGGAAGTGACGGCGTACATCCCCGGCATCGGCCACAACCTCCAGGAGCACTCGATCGTGCTCGTCCGTGGTGGCCGTGTGAAGGACCTTCCGGGTGTCCGCTACAAGATCATCCGTGGTGCGCTTGACGCAGCCGGCGTGAGCAAGCGCGAGCAGGCGCGTTCCCGTTACGGCGTTAAGAAGAGCAAGTAGTCCCGACTTCGGTGCAGTCCGCCCACGCATTTGGCGGACTGTTCGTGTGAGCAGAGGAGTGAAGAATGCCCAGGCGTGCAGCTGCGCAGCGTCGTGAGGTGCTGGCGGATCCGGTCTACAACAACCGGCTCGTCACCCAGCTCGTGAACAAGGTCCTGCTCGACGGCAAGAAGTCCGTTGCCGAGCGGATCGTCTACGGCGCGTTCAACATCATCGAGGAGAAGACGACTCAGGATCCGCTGTCGGTCTTCAAGAAGGCGATGGACAACGTTCGCCCGACGCTCGAGGTCAAGCCCAAGCGCGTGGGTGGCGCCACCTACCAGGTGCCGATCGAGGTCAACTCCCGCCGCTCGACGACGCTCGCGATCCGCTGGATCGTCGGCTACGCGCGTAAGCGCCGTGAGAAGACGATGCAGGAGCGCCTCGCCGCCGAGATCATGGACGCTGCAAACAACCTCGGCGCCTCGGTGAAGAAGCGTGAGGACCTGTACAAGATGGCGGAGTCCAACCGCGCGTTCAGCCACTACCGCTGGTAAGCCAGCGTACCCGCGACTGCAGGAAGAGGACGAGAACAGCTGATGGCCCTCAAGAGGACCCCACTCGACATGACCCGCAACATCGGGATCATGGCCCATATCGACGCCGGGAAGACCACGACGACCGAGCGCATCCTGTTCTACACCGGCAGGACGCACAAGATCGGCGAGGTCCACGACGGCGCGGCCACGATGGACTGGATGGTGCAGGAGCAGGAGCGCGGCATCACCATTACGTCGGCTGCGACCACGTGCTTCTGGAAAGACCATCGCATTCAGATCATAGACACGCCCGGCCACGTGGACTTCACCGTTGAGGTGGAGCGCTCGCTGCGCGTGCTCGATGGCACGGTTGCCGTGTTCTGCGCCGTGGGTGGCGTTCAGCCGCAGTCCGAGACGGTGTGGCGCCAGGCGGACCGCTACGGCGTTCCGCGCATGGCCTACATCAACAAGATGGACCGCACCGGTGCGGACTTCTTCAACGTCATCAAGATGATGAAGGACCGCCTGGACACGCGTCCGGTGCTCCTGCAGCTGCCGATCGGCGCCGAGGACAAGTTCACGGGCATCATCGACCTCATCGAGATGAACGCCATTCATTTCAACGAGGACGACAAGGGCATCAACCCCTCGATCGAGCCGATCCCGGCCGACATGCTCGATGACGCCGAGCTCTATCGCCACGAACTCGTGGAGGCCGCCGCCGAGTACGACGACGACCTGCTCGAGAAGTTCCTCGGCGACGAGGAGATCGGCAAAGACGAGCTCAAGGCCGCGCTGCGCAAGGCGACCGTGGACTGCGCGATCACGCCGGTCGTGTGCGGCGCGTCGTTCAAGAACAAGGGCGTCCAGGCGCTCCTCGACGCCATCCTCGATTACCTGCCGTCGCCGCTCGACATCCCCCCCGTGAAGGGCACCTCGGTGCGCGACGGCTCGGAGGTCACGCGTGCTGCCGACGACAAGGAGCCGTTCGCCGCACTCGCGTTCAAGGTCATGACCGACCCGTTCGTGGGCAAGCTCACCTACTTCCGTGTGTACTCCGGCACGATGACCTCCGGGTCGCATGTGCTGAACTCCACCAAGGGCCACAAGGAGCGCTTCGGGCGGCTTCTGCAGATGCACGCGAATCACCGTGAGGATGTCGACCAGGTCTTTGCCGGCGATATCGTCGCGGCTGTGGGCCTCAAGAACACAACCACCGGCGATACGCTGTGCGATGACAGCCACCCGGTGCTGCTCGAGTCGATGGTCTTCCCGGACCCGGTCATCGACATCGCCATCGAGCCCAAGACCAAGGCCGAGCAGGACAAACTCGGCACCGCGCTCGCCAAGCTCTCGGAGGAAGACCCGACGTTCCGCGTCCACACCGACGAGGACACCGGGCAGACGATCATCGCCGGTATGGGCGAGCTTCACCTCGAGATCATCGTCGACCGCCTCCTCCGCGAGTTCAAGGTCGAGGCGAACGTCGGCAAGCCTCAGGTCGCGTACCGTGAGACCGCCGGCAAGGAAGTCAAGGAAGTACACGGCAAGTTCGTCCGCCAGACCGGCGGTCACGGCCAGTACGGCCATGTCGTCCTCACCGTCACGCCGCAGCAGCCGGGCGACGGGTATGTCTTCGAGAACAAGATCACCGGAGGCACCATTCCGAAGGAGTACATCCCGGCCGTCGACAAGGGCATCCAGGAAGCGATCACCACCGGCGTGCTCGCCGGCTACCCGGTCGTCGACATCAAGGTGCAGTTGGTTGATGGCTCGTATCACGACGTCGACTCTTCGGAGATGGCGTTCAAGATCGCCGGCTCCATGGGCATCAAGGAGGCGCTGCGCAAGTCCTCCCCGGTGATCCTCGAGCCGGTCATGGCCGTCGAGGTCGATACGCCCGAGGACTTCATGGGCGACGTGATGGGCGACCTCTCCAGCCGCCGCGGTCACATCGAGGGCATGGAGCCCCGCGGCAACGCCCAGCTTGTCCGCGGCAAGGTGCCGCTCGCCAACATGTTCGGCTACGCGACCGACCTACGTTCGCGCACCCAGGGCCGTGCCGCCTACACCATGCAGTTCAAGGCCTACGAGCCTGTGCCGAAGTCCATCGCCGATGAGATCGTCGCCAAAGCCGGCGGCGAGCAGAGCTAGGGGAAGACGATGGCCAAGAAGAAGTTCGAGCGCACCAAGCCGCACATGAACGTCGGCACCATCGGTCACGTCGACCATGGTAAGACGACGCTCACCGCTGCCATCACGAAGTGTCGGGCAGCCAAGGGCCAGGCCGACTTCACGCCGTTCGACCAGATCGACAAGGCTCCCGAAGAGCGCGAGCGCGGTATTACCATCGCCATCGCGCACGTGGAGTACGAGACCGACAAGCGCCACTACGCGCACGTCGACTGCCCGGGCCACGCCGACTACGTCAAGAACATGATCACCGGTGCCGCGCAGATGGACGGCGCGATCCTGGTGGTCTCGGCGGCCGACGGCCCTATGCCGCAGACCCGCGAGCACATCCTGCTCGCTCGCCAGGTGGGCGTGCCGAACATCGTCGTCTACCTGAACAAGGTCGACATGGTGGACGACCCGGAGCTGCTGGAGCTCGTGGAGATGGAAGTCCGCGAGCTGCTTTCCGAGTACGAGTTCGACGGCGACAACATCCCCGTCGTTCACGGCTCAGCCCTCAAGGCGCTCGAGTGCACGACCTGTGATGCTACCCACTCGTGCGAGTGGTGTGCGTCGATCGACAAGCTCATGGACGCCATCGACAACTACTTCCCGGACCCGGTCCGTGAGACCGACAAGCCGTTCCTCATGGCCGTCGAGGACGTCTTCACCATCACCGGCCGCGGCACCGTCGCGACCGGCCGTGTGGAGCGCGGCATGGTCAAGGTCGGCGACGAGA
>JAUSBK010000007.1:300000-478362 GCA_030652115.1 Coriobacteriia bacterium
GTGAACGCCGCCGAGATCATGACCTACGATGCACCGGCGGGCGGGTGGATCGCCGGGGCGAGTGGTGTCACGGCCGACGGTACCTACCTCAGCGGTACGCTGGATCACTTCAGCTACTGGACCGGTGCGGTCGTGGAGCCTCACGGCACCGCCGAGACGACGTACTGTTCGGACGGCGGCATCTGCCACGACCTGAGCACCTATCCCGGCTCAACCGTGCGCTACGACACGCGGGACTCGCAAGTCTGCTTCAACTGCCACGGCAACACCTCGGCAGCGCTTCCCGCAGCCGGGGCGAACGGCCCGAACGTCGAGGGGCAGTTCTATCAGTGCGACGGCCAGACGCGGCCCGTGGGCTCGACCATTCACCCGGTCGCCACCGGTGACCTGTACTGTACGATCTGCCATGACCCGCACGCCGACCCGGCCGCATCGCCCGGGCTGCTGCGCGCGTGGGACCCGCTGACAGGCACCTACGTTCAGGGAGGGTCGGGCTCGGGGCCGGGCGACCGGTACTGCTGGGCGTGCCACGGCACCGTCGTGAACAAGCGCACGAACTACTACGTGCCGAACTACTGGGCAAACAGCGGCGGCGACCGCAAGACCGGGTACGTGGGCACACCGCACGCGACGATCGAGACGGACAGCGACGTCACCTGCACCGCATGCCACGCGGAGCACGGCTCGGATGAGGCTGCGCTGGTACTCGATGAGTTCGAGACGCCCGGTGGCACGGTGGCGGTCTCGCGCACGAGCGACATCTGCCTCGCGTGCCACGCTGCCAACACGACGGTCTACCCGGGAAGTGAGACTGCAGGGGCACAGAAGCACGTGACCGTCACATCGTCCACGAAGGCGCTCACTCGCTATCCCGGATCGACTGCCGAAGGTCAGGGCTGCACCGGGTGTCACGAGCCGCATGGCAAGGGCGCCGGCACGTCCTACACGTGGGTGGGTGGGCGCGATCTGTGCCTCACCTGCCACGACGCGGCCGGTCTCACCTATGGCGCCGACTACTCTTACCAGGGCCCGTCGGCGTTCGCAGCATCGGGGCACGATGGTCTGACCGGCGCGCTCGGGTACTTGAGCATCGATGCGACATCAGACGATTCTGCGGCATGGCAGTCGGCGACGCTCCCCACGCCGTCGTCCCCTGGAACGCCGATCGATGCGAGCGGTCTGTCGGCGATCGAATCCGCGGACGGTGTGCTGCTCAGCACCGCCCTGCAGACGGTGACCGGCTCTTCGGACTACCAGATGTACCGATTCAAGATGCCGGCTGACAAGACCGCCGTCGCCACCGTCTCCCTCACCTGGAAAGGCTACGGCGAGGCGGCGCCGGGATATCCGGTCACGGTATCGGCGTGGAACGAGGGCGCCGACGGATGGGACCAGATCGACAGCCGTGTGCTCGGCTCACCGCAGCAACTTGTGCTGAATCTGACGCCCGCGAACCATATCGGCACTGACGGGTACGTGTACGTGCTCGCGCAGGCGAAGTACGTCTACGACGCGGCGATCGTCTCGGGGCCGACCGTCAGCGCTCCGTACGCGTGGAATCCGTCGCTCTACATGGTGCAGTGGACGACGGCCGGACTCGCCAGCAGCCTCGTCGACTACGGGGCGACCACGGCGTATGGCACCACGGTCGGCAGTGCCGACGAGCGGGTCACCAATCACGTGGTGTGGCTCACGATGCCCGCTGGCCTCACGCACATGCGCGTGAGGTCGGCGTCGTCTTTCGGCGAGAGCGCCGCATCGGCCGACACCATCATCACCTATCCGAAGCCGACGATCGCGTCCACGAACCCGTCCAGCCTGATCTGGTACGACGTGCCCGTCTCGACCACCCTGACGTGGAACGCGATGTCAGCCCCTGGCGGCCCGTTCCAATACCGCGTGCAGGTGCTGTTCGGCGGCTCGCAGGTGCTGATGACGGATTGGACGACGAGTCTCTCGCACGTGTTCTCCACGAGCACGCCGGGCGGCTACAGCTGGCGCGTGGAGGCGCGTGATGCCTCACAGACCTCGTACGGCTGGTCCGCCGCCGCCGCGTTTGGCGTGGCGGACGGCAACTACACCGGTTCGTGTCCGTTCCTGTTCACATGGGACGGCGAGAAGATGGCCTTCGAGGCGGACCTCTTCACGGCCGCCCGTATAGGCGGGCGAAGCGCCAACGGATTCCTACAGCCGAACCCGAACGACGCCTATGTGCTGGCGCACGTGCCCGAAGCGAAGGACGGCTCCCTGGAGTTCAGTCTCGTTGAGGAGCGCTACGAGGTGAACTACCTCGACTACCTCGCGCTCTACGCGGTTGACGCGCCCGTCGGCACGACCGTCTACGCGCAGAAGGCGGTCGCGGGTACGCGGGCGTTTCCGCCGCTCGCATCGGCGATCCATACGGTGCGCGAGCTCACCGCGCCGGTGTCCGTGGTGCGGACTGACACCGGTGCCGATGTGAGCTTCCAGGTCGCTGCCGACGACGGGATCTGCCTGGAACTCAGCGAGGATCGGGAAACGACATTCACCTACAAGACGATCGAACTCGATCTTGGCCCCGGAGCGGCAAGTGCCCCACAGGTGAAGATCGTGATGGACGCGGTCACCGAGTTCCCCGTGACACCCGCAGGCATCGCCCGTCGGTTCACGTTCGGCCTACCGTCCAAGCTTGAGGTGCAGAATCCCGACGGCACCTGGAGGTCGGTCCCGTCCTCGGTCGGCGCCGTGCCGGTGGCTCCCGAGTTCACGCGTCCGTACGTGTTCGATCTCACTGATGCCATGGCTGGCACCACCGGGCGCGTACGCTTCACATTCCTGTTCCGCACGCTCATCGATTCGATCGGCGTGGACCTGACCGCCGACGAGCCGGTGACGATCACGCCGGTTGAGCTCACCGGCGCCGACCTGCGATACCACGGCGTGGACGAGGAGCTCGGCACGGCTGGCGATGCGCACTTCGTCTACGGTGAAGACCTCACGGACGGGGCGTACTTCCCGGGGATGTACACGCGCTTCGGTGACGTATCCGAGCTGCTGGCCGAGAGCGACGACAAGTTCGTGATCATGGGGCAGGGTGACAAGATCGCTCTGAACTTCGCCGTGCCGGACGAACCTGCCGAGGGTGCCGAGCGCTCGTACGTCGTGAGCGTGCTCGGCTACTACAAGGACCTCAAGACCGACGTGCCGCGCACCGTTGAGCCGCTGCCCTTCGCGGCGATGAGCAACTACCCGTACCCCGCCGAGGAACACTACCCCGACGACGCCGAACACCAGGCGTATCAGGCAGCGTACAACACGCGGGTCGACGGCAGGTCTGAGGCGATCGGCGCCACGAGCGCGCTCGGCACTATGCTGGAGGGTGCCGTCGCGGCGCTCCGGGACGCTCTGCCGCTCGCAGCGGCGTCCACCGGTGAGTCGGACCTCGTCGCGCACCGGTCGCTCAACACCGATCTGGTGACGCTCGAGGTGGCAGTGACGTCGACAAGCGGCGCCGGCGGGGAGTGTGGCGTGTGCCACGCGATGCACGGCTCAACCGAGCAGGGCCAGCCGCTCACCGGAGGCCGCATCGCCTCCGACGGCCGCACCTGCACCGCCAACGGCTCCGGCGGCTGCCACGACAACGCCGCGAACTCGGCGTCGGGCATCGACATCCGGGCCCAGTTCACCGCGAGCGCGAGCCCCACGGCTCACCACGATGTGCTGCTCGCAGACCAGGCGGCAAGCGGCGGCAAGACAGCCTGTGCGGACTGCCACAATCCACACCTGAACAACGGAACGAACAAGATATCGGACCCGGACGATATGTCCGTCGCTCTCGGGACGTCGCTTGGATCGACGATCGCGTCGTCCGGCGAGGTGTATCTGCTTGCGGGTGCGAAGCACGACGGCAACGCGCCCGTGATCTCGAGCGTCGTTCTGAATGGGGCAGGCGCGCAGTATGCCAGCCCGTTCATCACGTGGACGACCGACGAGCCGGCTACGTCATACATAGAGTGGGGCCTCACGACCGACTACAGCGAGACGCCCTTCGGCAACGGCACCCTGGCGGTAAGCCACTCGGTCCAGATGACGGGACTCGTGGCCGGTACCACCTACCACTACCGGGTTCGCAGCACCGATGCCCTGCTCAACACGTCCGTCTCCGGCGACTACACCTACACGCCTGTGGCGCCGCCGCCAACGCCCACGATAACGGATCACACGACGTTCTCCGGCGGTGGCTATGGCCCGATCCCCATCACGATGACCGGGGGAACCGTGACCGCACCGGATGGCCACGCGGTCCAGTACCAGTTTCAGATCAGCAACCTTGGGGCGTGGACGTCGGGATGGCTCAACACGCCCTCGTGGGACACCTCGACCTCGGGGCTGCTCTTCTACAACGGCAACTACACAGTGAAGATCCGAGCGCGCGATGCCGTCGATACGCAGGCGGTCTCCGCGTGGTCGGCGAGCGACGCGTTCAACATCACGCTCGCCGCCTATCCGCCTTCGTCGTGTCCCTTCGTGTTCGTCTGGGACGGGGACAGCTTCAGCTTCGAGGCCGACATCAGCACCACCGGCAAGCTCGCGGAGAAGACATCCACGGGGTACTCGAGGCCCGATCCGCGGGACCGCTACAAGTTGATGACGGAGCCGCAGGTCAAAGACGGCGCTCTGGAGATCAGGCTTGTCGAGGAGCGGCTGGAGATCGATTACAGCGACGAGATCGCGCTCTACGCGGTCGATCTTCCTGAAGGCGTTGACGTGTACGCAGAGAAGGGCGTCCGCGGGGCGCCCGGGCCGGTTCCACCGGAGGGCCTGCACACGGTGACTGACCTGCGCACGCCGCCGACGGTGCGGACGGACACCGGCGAGTCGGTGACGGACCTCGTGACCGAAGCTGACGGCGTGACACTCGTGCTCAACGAGGACCGAGAGAACTTCGAGTACAAGACGCTCGAGATGGACCTCGGTGACGTCCGGGACGCTTCGCAGGTGAAGATCGTCATGAACGCTCAGACTGCCCGGCCGCTCACCACTGCCGGCATCGCACTCCAGCGGACCTTCGCAGCTACCACGATCCTCGAGGTGCAGGACATCTCCGGGCAGTGGAGGACGGTGCCGACCACCGAGGCGACGCTCCCGAACGCCATGGAGTTCCCCCGCAGCTACGTGTTCGAGATCGGGCCGGCCATGCACAACACCACCGGGAAGGTCCGCTTCACGTTCCTCTTCAAGACGTACGTCGACATGATCGGGTTCGATACCTCGGCGGACCTGCCACTCGAGGTCACCGAGGTCCCGCTTGCGTCGGCGGAGCTTGGCTACCATGGCATCGATGGGCGCACCGGCACCGGTGAGGTCTACGACTTCGTATACGGCGACCCCGTGAACGCATTCCCGTTCCCGCCGGGCAACTTCACCAAGTACGGCGATGTCACACCATTGCTGGACGGCGTGGACGACAAGTTCGTGATCTGGGGCCCGGGCGACGAGCTCGTGCTGCGATTCGACCCGCTTGCCGCGCCCGCCGAAGGCCTGAGCCGCGAGTACGTCCTGTTCAGCGAGACCTACTACAAGTCCCAGAAGTCAGACACGCCATTCGTGGTCGAGCCGCTGCCGTTCGCGGCGATGAGCAACTTCCCGTACCCGGCGGACGAGCACTATCCCGACGATGCCGAGCATGACGCGTATCTCGCCGAGTGGAACACGCGCGTGGACGGTGCCGGCCCGGTTTCGGCCGTCTCGAGTGCATCGTCAACCGAGTGGCTCGACTATCACGTGATCACGCCGCTCATGTATCAGGGCATGTTCTCAGTGGATACCGACTATGCGGCAGTGCGCACACTCGTGGGAACCACGGCGACCTACGTCCAGGCTGCCGCGGGCTGGCAGAGCCAGTCGGCCGAGGGCAGCAAGCCCACGCCGTCCGCGCCGGGCGCTGCCGTCTTGTCCGCGACGCTCGATGCGGCCGACAGCGACGATGGCGCCTACTGGCAGACGGACCTCACCTCGACGGACTCGGTGTGGAACTGGCAGGTGATGCGGTTCGACCTCGGCGCGGATGCGCTGAGCACGCTGAAGGCCCTCTCCGTTGTCTGGAACGGGCACGGTGAGCCCACTGCGGGTTATCCGACCGCGGTCTTCATTTGGAATCCGACCACCAGCGCGTGGGAGGAACTGGGAAGGTTCGTGTCCGGGACCGACCGCACAGTCTCCATCGAGCGACGCGCGCTGAGCGAGAGCTTCTGCCTCAGGTGCCACGACGGCGCGCCGCCAAGTGGCGTCGTGTTCCCAGCCGGGAGCAGGAACGTGGGTGCCACGTGGGGCAGCGTATCCGGTGACTTCCACGGTGCAGGCTCGGGCACGGGACTCGGCTCGGCTATCGCTGCGCCGTACGCGCGGGGTCAGGCGGCGATCAACTGCGGTGCTTGCCATGAATCCCACGGCAGCGCGAACGTGTACCACTTCCCGACGTGGATCAATGGGACCTCGGGAATCAGCGTGCCGAGTGCGTCCGGGGCGGGTGCTGCGGCGGTGTGCGGCGCCTGTCACGTGACCGCAGGCGGGACCACCTACTCCCTCGTCGACGAGTATCACAAGGGGTGCGTGGATTGTCACAGGGCCGACCACGGCCAGTGGACATTCGTTGGAACCGACTGCCTCTCGTGCCACACGCATGGTGGCACCTGGGACCATCAGTGCAACTACGGCACGAACTACAACGACTGGGGTTGCCACTGTGGCGTCCCGGGACCGTACAAGACGTTCTAGCACCCGCCAGGTCGGGGACGCCTGCCTATCTCAGGGCGGGCGTCCCTGCTATCCTTACGCTTCTGATGACTGACCCCACACTCATACGCAACTTCTCGATCATCGCGCACATCGACCACGGGAAATCCACCCTGGCCGACCGCGTGCTGCAGCTCACCCATACTGTCGCCGACCGCGACATGCAGGAGCAGATGCTCGATTCGATGGATATCGAGCGCGAGCGCGGCATCACCATCAAGGCGCAGGCGGTGCGCGTCATGTACGACGCTGACGACGGCAAGACGTACCAGCTCAACCTGATCGACACCCCCGGCCATGTGGACTTCACCTACGAGGTCTCCCGCTCGCTGGCCGCCTGCGAGGGCGTCATCCTCGTGGTGGATGCAGCGCAGGGCGTCGAGGCGCAGACGGTTGCCAACGCGCTCATGGCGATGAACGCGCACCTCGAGATCATCCCGCTCATCAACAAGATCGACCTGCCGGCAGCCGATCCCGAACGCGTGCGTCACGAGATCGAAGAAGGTCTCGCCATCCCGGCCGACGAGGCGGTCCTCGCAAGCGGGAAGACCGGCGAGGGCGTGCGCGACGCGCTCGAGGCCGTGGTGCGCCTCGTGCCGCACCCCGTGGGCGATCCGGAGGCGCCGCTGAAGGCGCTCATCTTCGACTCCTACTTCGATGCCTACCGCGGCGTGGTTGCACTCATCCGCGTCGTTGACGGCAGCGTGACCAAAGGCATGAAGGTCAAGATGATGGCCACCTCGGTCCTGGCCGACGTCGAAGAGGTAGGCGTCCGTCGGCCCGCGAACGTGCCCGTCGATTCGCTGAGTGTGGGAGAGGTCGGGTACCTCATCACCGGCCTCAAGGACCCGTCGCTCGTGAAGGTCGGCGACACCGTCACGCTCGCCAGGCATGGCGCTACCGAGCAGCTACCCGGCTATCGCGAGGCCAAGCCGATGGTGTTCACCGGCCTGTTCCCGATCGATGGCGACCAGTACCCCGATCTCCGGGACGCACTCGAGCGCCTCCAGCTCAACGACCCTGCGCTCCTCTGGGAGCCGGAAAGCAGCCACGCACTCGGTTTCGGCTTTCGCGTCGGATTCCTCGGTCTACTGCACATGGAGGTCGTGAAGGAGCGTCTGGAGCGCGAGTTCGGCCTCGAGCTGCTCGCCACCGCGCCGAGCGTGGAGTATCACGCCTACCGCATGAAGGGCGACATGGTCGTTGTGCACTCGCCGCAGGACATGCCCGACCCGGGACACCTCGATCGTGTCGAGGAGCCGTATCTCAAGGTGACCGTCCTGGTGCCACCGGACTACGTCGGCGCGGTCATGGAGCTCTCTGAACAGCGGAGAGGGACGTTCAAGGACATGCAGTACCTCTCGGCCACCACGGTGGAGCTGCACTATGAGATGCCGCTTTCCGAGCTCATCATGGACTTCTTCGACCAGCTCAAGAGCCGCACGAAGGGCTACGCGAGCCTCGACTACGAGTACATCGGCTACCGCGAGAGCCAGCTCGTGAAGCTCGACATCCTGCTCGCCGGCAAGCCGGTGGACGCGCTGTCGTTCGTCGTGCACAAGGACAAGGCGTACGCACGCGGCAAGGTGCTCACCGAGAAGCTTCGGGAGATCATCCCCCGGCAGATGTTCGAGGTCCCCATCCAGGCGGCGATCGGCGCGAAGATCATCAGCCGCGAGACGGTCCGCGCCATGCGCAAGGACGTCATCGCGAAGTGCTACGGCGGCGACATCAGTCGCAAGCGCAAGCTCTTGGAGAAGCAGAAGGCCGGCAAGAAGCGCATGAAGTCGGTCGGCTCGGTGGACATCCCACAGGAGGCGTTCATGGCGATCCTCAAGGTCGATGAGTAGCGCGGCGCCTGCGAGCCGGGGGCCCGGACCCACGGGTGGCGCAACCGCGGCGTTTCCGGACATGAGTGGATTCACGGTGCCGTGGAACGAGCCGTCGCGCGTACCGCTGCCGAAACACCTCTACGTGCATGTGCCGCTGTGCCGCTCGAAGTGCACCTACTGCGACTTCTTCTCGCGCGCCGACGACGGCTCGGTATCGCACGCTGAGCTCGTCGAGGGTACGCTCGAGTCCCTGCGCGGCTGGCTCACCCCCGAGGTGCGCCGCGTCCCGCTCGACACCCTCTACATCGGTGGCGGTACGCCCACCGTGCTCGGAGAGGACCTCGTCACGCTCGTGCGGGAGCTCACCGCCATACTGCCGCTCGCCGAGGGCGCCGAGGTAACGGTGGAAGCGAATCCTGAGTCGCTCTCCACCGAACTCCTCGCGGGACTCGCCGAGTTTGGCGTGACGCGGGTGAGCATTGGCGTGCAGTCGCTCGACGACGCGGCACTTGCGCTGCTCGGCAGGTGCCACGACAGCGGTGCCGCGCTTGCAGCGATACGCGACGCCGTATCGGCCGGGCTGGACGTATCGGCCGACCTCATCGCCGGGATCCCCGGGGTCCCGGCGGAGTCGTGGGCCGAATCGCTCGAGGCGGTCATCGCAGCGGGCGCGGCGCACGTATCCGTGTACCCGCTCACGATCGAGGCCGGCACTCCGATGGCCGAGGCGATCGCCGCCGGCCAGACGGCGGCGCCGGACGAGGACTCGGTGGTCGACGCGATGGATGCGGCGGCAACGCTGCTGTCCGGGAACGGCTTCACGCGCTACGAGGTCGCCAACTACGCGCTGCCGGGCCACGAGTCGCGCCACAACGCAGCGTATTGGACCGGCTGGCCGTACCTCGGTATCGGCGGCGGAGCGCACGGCATGCTGAGTGGTGACCAGGCGCGCGCGCTCGGTCTCGTCCCGGAAGCGGAGCTAGGTGTCGCGCGCGTGCGGTACAGCTACGCCGCCGAGCCCTTCCCGATGCGGGCGTCGACGCCGCTGACGACCTTTGAGACCCTGACCGTTCCCGAGGCCCTTCGCGAGGACGCCATGCTCGGCATGCGCATGACGCAGGGTATCGCCGCCGAGCTCGCCGAGCTCGCGGGTGTGAACCGCGCGCTGGAATCGCTCGTGGTCGATGGGCTCGTCGTACGCGAGGGCGGGCGCTGGCGTCCGACCGAACGCGGCTGGCTGTTCGGCAACGAGGTCTTCGGGCGCATCTGGGGTGCGGTGGAATAGGCCGGGTGCGGTTTGACCCTCGGCACGCTCGCGCCCTAGAATCGTCTGGCACTCGGCACAGGTGAGTGCCAGGAGGTCATCGATGCTCAACGAACGGCGGCGGACGGTACTGTCCGCACTCGTGGACGAATACATCTCAAGCGTGCAGCCGGTGGGCTCCAAGGTGCTCGTGGAGCGCTATCACCTGGGCTGCAGCCCTGCCACCGTGCGCTCCGAGCTGGCGGCGCTCGAGGAGACAGGGCTTGTCTTCCAGCCGCACGTGTCTGCGGGGCGCATCCCCACCGACAGCGGCTACCGCGCGTACGTGAACGACATGGTGGGCTCCGGCGCCCAGCAGCTGGGTTCGTCGGAGACCGAAGACGTCCGCCGCTACTACGCCGAACTCGAGCACGAACTCACCGACGTTCTGCGGGAGACTTCGGCGATGCTCTCGAAGCTCACCTCGTACGTGGCGGTCGTGGCGGCGCCCACGTTGCGGCGTGCGCGGATCCGGCGCGTGACCCTCGTGCCCCTTGCTGCGCGCCGTGCGCTCGTGGTGGTCGTGACCGATTCAGGTCAGGTGGCCAACCGCACTATCGAGTTCATGGATGACGTGCCTGCCGTGGCGCTTTCGAGCGTGGAGGCGTACCTCTCGCGCACGCTCGATGGCGCGATGGGCGGCGAGGCCGAGTCGGTCCGGCGCACGATCGACGGCGTGCCGGGTCACGAGGCGCACATCGCGCTTCGCGTGCTCGACGTGGTTCTCGAGTGCCTTGCCGAGGCCGATGAGGACCGCGTGCTCACTGGTGGCGTCTCCGCGCTGCTTGCACACCCTGAGTTCAACGACCCGGCGGCCGTCCGGCCGCTCGTCGGCTTGCTGGAAGACGGCTACTCGCTTCTCTCGGTGCTCACCGAGGTCATGCGCACAACCGGCGTGGAGGTCCGCATCGGCAGGGAGAACCCGGCCGCCGCGCTCGAGCACACGAGCTTCGTGGCGACGCGCTACGGCGAGGGTGACTCGGGCGGCATCATCGGTGTCATCGGGCCCACGCGCATGGACTACCGACGGGCGATGTCCGCCGTCAGGACCGTCTCGGACGCACTGACCAACGTGCTGGAATCATAGGAGGACGACACCACCTTGAGTGCTGTGGACTACTACGAGCTGCTTGGCGTCCCGAAAGAGGCGTCAGCCGACGACATCAAGAAAGCCTTCCGCAAGCGGGCGCGCGAGACGCACCCGGACGTCAATGACGGCCAGCATGCCGAGGAGACGTTCAAGCAGATCAACGAGGCCTACGAGGTGCTCTCGGATCCGGAGAAGCGCGCGCGCTACGACCGGTTCGGCACTGTCGACCCGCGTGCGGGTGGCGGCTACGGGGCCGACTTCAACGGCGGCGACTTCTTCGACATGAACGACTTGTTCAGCGTGTTCTTCGGCGGGGTGCGCGGTGCGGGCGGCCGTGCGGATCCGTCGGGACGCGACCTGCGCACCCAGGTGGCGGTCACGCTCGAGGACGCCGCGTCAGGCGCACCGAAGGATGTGACGATCACCCACCCGATGACGTGTGCGACGTGCTCGGGCAGTGGTGCCGCCGTAGGCGGCTCGGCACAGACGTGCACGGTCTGCTCGGGCACCGGTCAGAAGCGCACGCAACGCAGGACGATCCTCGGCGTGATGGAGTCGCAGTCGCCATGCGAGCGGTGCGGCGCCACCGGCGTGATCATCGACAAGCCGTGTCCGGCCTGCGGTGGCCAGGGTCGCGTGAACGGGACCGAGACCGTACGGGTGCAGCTCCCCGTCGGCATCCCCGATGGCTACACGTTGCGCGTTCCCGGCAAGGGCGAGGCGGGGGTCCGAGGGGCGGCCTCGGGGGACCTGCTCGTGACGGTGCGCGTGCTGCCCCACGAGTTCCTGCATCGCGAGGGCAACGACCTGCACGTGATGGCGGGCATCAACATCGCGCAGGCGGCGCTCGGCGGCGAGATGACCGTGGCCGGCCTGTTCGACGACGTGGTGATCCCGTTCAGCGCCGGCGTGCACACCGGCGACACGGTGCGCGTGCGCGCAGAGGGCATGCCTCGCATGGACGGCGGCAAGGGCGACTTCATCGTGCACCTCGACGTTCTCGCGCCCAAGAAGCTGAACAAGCGGCAAAAGGAGCTCCTCCAGGAGCTTGGCGAGAGCCTCGGCACGGGGCGCAAGGGCGATGAGCGAACGCCGCTGTCGAAGCTCAAGGACTGGCTGGGCGTCTAGATGTCACTCCACCGATTCTTCGCCGAAGGACCGATGCCCCCATCGGGCGAGATCCCGCTCGCCGAAGGCGCGGTGCACCATCTCCGCGACGTGCTACGGCTCGCGGCTGGCGAGGAGATCATCGTCGTGAGCGGAGGTGTGGCCACGCGCGTGCGGCTCACCGAGGTGGGCGAGCGTATCGCGGGCGAGCGGCTCGAGGACCTGCCGGTTCGCGGCCTCCCGCGGGTGACGCTCGCACAGGGGCTCGCCAAGGGCGACAAGATGGACGACGTCGTCCGGCAGGCCACCGAGGTCGGCATCTCGCGCGTGGTGCCGTTCGCCGCCGACCGCAGCGTGGTCAGGCTCGACGCGGCAAAGGCCGTCGCTCGCACCGACCGCTGGCGACGGGTCGCTGCCGAGGCCGCGCAGCAGTCGCAGCGTGCCGACATCCCGCAGGTGCACGACATAGTGGCCGCCGATGCGCTGCCCGACGTGCTTGCCGGCTCGGTCGTGCTCGTATGTTGGGAGGAAGCGACCGGTGCCGAGGGCATCGCTGAGGCGATCGCGCGGCTTGCACCCTCGGCCGGCACCGACGTGGCCGTCGTGGTCGGGCCGGAAGGTGGCCTGACGCAACGGGAGGTCGGGCTGCTCGAGTCCGCGGGTGCCCTGACCGTCACGCTCGGCGCGACGGTCTTGCGCACGGAGACCGCCGGTGTGGTGGCGAGCGCGCTTGCGGTTCATGCGCGCGGTGGCCTGGGCGCACGCCGTGGCTGATCGCGACTTGCGTGTCGCGTTCGTCACGCTCGGCTGCAAGGTGAATCAGACCGAGTCCGAATCGATCGCGGCCGAACTCGGCATCGCCGGTGTCGGGTGCCTGCCGGACGAGGCCGATGTGGTCGTGGTGAACACCTGCACGGTCACCGGCGAGGCGGACCACAAGGCGCGCAAGGCGGTGCGCCATGCGCTCGCGCTTCCGCAGGGGCCGGTTGTCGTTGTCACCGGCTGCCTGGCGGCACTCGATGCGGATGCGCTCCGCGATCTGGGCGACCGGGTCGTGGTCGAAGCGGACAAGGATGTCGTGGCCGCGCGCGTGCGCGAGCACACCGGCGTTGCGGCGACGACCGACCGGCCGGTCATCGTGCGCTCCGCCCGCGCGAGGGCGCAGCTGAAAGTCCAGGACGGTTGTGATGCGTTCTGCGCGTACTGCATCGTGCCGTACGCGCGCGGCGCTCCGCGGGCTGTGCCCGCGGAGCGCGTGCTCGCTGAGGCGGAGCGGCTGGTAGGAGCCGGCGCGTCGGAGATCGTGCTCACCGGTATCAACATCGGCCGCTACGACGATGGCGGATCGCGTCTCCCGGAGCTCGTGGAACGCATCGCCGCGACCGGTGTCCCGCGCATCCGCCTCTCGAGCATCGAGCCGGACGCCGTCGATGAGGCGCTCCTTGAAGCGGCGGCCGGGACGCCTGCGTTCTGCGCGCATCTGCACGTACCGCTGCAGGCGGGCGCGGACGGCGTGCTCGCGCGGATGGGTCGGCCGTACGATACCGCCACATATGCGGCGCTGGTCGCCCGTGCGCGCGAGATGCTTCCGGGCATGGCGCTCACGACCGACATCATCGTCGGCTTCCCCGGTGAGACCGATGCCGAGTTCGGCGAGACGCTCGCCTTCGCCGAGGAGATGGCGTTCTCGCGACTGCACGTCTTCCGCTACTCGGCGCGACCCGGCACGCCGGCGGCCACGATGCACGCGCAGGTCCCTCCCGAGGTGCGTGCCGAGCGCTCCGCGCGGTTGCGCGAGCTCGGCGAGGAGATGGCCGCGGCGTACGCCGGGACGCACCTCGGCCGCACGGTCGAAGTGCTCGTGGAGCGCACGGGCGCCGACGGCACCGCCGAGGGCGTGACCCGCGAGTACGTGCGCGCCCGCATCCCTCGTGGGGCTCTGCCGGCGGGCTCGCTCGTGTCCGTGAGTCCCGAGCGCATCGAGGCAGGCCCGGTGCTTGTCGGGCGGAGCCTCGGCTAGACGCTCCAGCACGGCTCGTTCCCGCACGCTGCCGTGGTAGAATCCTGCTGGTACGCGCCCTGCAGCGGGGCGTTCGGGCGTCCTTAAGACCAGCGAGAGAAGGTACCGCCAACGTGACGAACTCAACCCAGGTGCACCTGGTCGCTCCATCCGAGGTGAACATGGTCGAGCTGCTCGGCGAAGGCGATCACCTCCTGCGGCTCATCGAGGAGCAGTTCGAGTCCGACATCGCGGTAAGAGGCAACGAGATCACGATCTCGGGCGAGGTCTCCGAGGCGCAGGCCGTCTCCGCACTATTCACCGAGCTGTTCACGCTGGTGGGCGGGACCGAGCCGCTCACGGCGGACGCCGTGGAGCGCGCCATCGACATGCTCAGGCGCGGCGAGTGCAGCCCGTCGAGCGTCTTCTCAGACGTCATCCTTACGCATCGCGGCAAAGCCATCCGTCCGAAGACGGCCGGCCAGAAGCACTACGTGGACGCGATCCGCACGAACACCGTGACCTTCGGCATCGGTCCGGCAGGCACCGGCAAGACCTACCTCGCGATGGCGATGGCCGTCGATGCGCTGCGCAAAAAGGAGGTCGGACGCATCATCCTCACCCGTCCGGCCGTCGAGGCGGGGGAGAAGCTCGGCTTCTTGCCCGGCAACCTCTACGAGAAGGTCGATCCGTACCTGCGGCCGCTCTACGACGCGCTCTTCGACATGATGGACGTCGAGAAGTCGGCCAACCTGACCGAGCGTGGCGTGATCGAGGTCGCCCCGCTCGCGTTCATGCGCGGTCGCACGCTCAACGACTCCTTCGTCATCCTGGACGAGGCGCAGAACACCACGCCCGAGCAGATGAAGATGTTCCTCACGCGCCTCGGCTTCGGGAGCAAGATCGTCATCACCGGCGACGTCACGCAGATCGACCTCATCGGCGGTCTGTCCGGACTGCGCCAGGTGCGCAACATCCTGACCGACATCACCGACGTCGCGTTCGTCGAGCTCCAGCCGCGGGACGTCGTACGCCACCGGCTCGTGCAGCGCATCGTGACCGCCTACCACGAGTTCGACGAGGCCCAGCGGATCGCCGCCTCAAGCGATGCCTAGACGCCGCATCATCGACCGCCTCGGCCGTCTGTGGCCGAAGAGCGGATGGCTCTCGACCACGCTGGGCAAGCGGGTGCTTCTTGGCGTTGCCGTGGTCGTGCTGGCTGCGCTGCCGCTCGCCATACGCGTCGTGCCCCTCGGCTTCGACGAAGGCGAGCCGGCGCCGCGCACCTTCCGGGCGCCGCGATCGATCCAGTTCACCGACGTGGAGGCCACCGAGGCGCTCAGGCAGGCCGCCTCGGACGCCGTGTCGCCGGTGTACGTCTTCGACGAAGCCGCCCGGACCCAGGCGCGCCAGGAGATCGTCCAGTTCTTTGCCTCGGTCACCTCGGCGCGGGCGTCCTACAGCACCGACGCGACCGCGCAGGCCGCCTTTCTGAGCGACCGCTACCGCGAACGTCTGGACGACGAGGCGATCGCCGCGGTCCTCGCGCTTCCGGATGCCTCGCTCGACATCGTGGCCCGCAACGTCGAGGGTCTCGTGGCGGGCATCCTCTCAGGGCGCATCGAGGAGGAGGACCTCGCCGATGCGAAAGACCAGCTCGCGCGCAGTGCCCAGCTCATCCAGCTGACTATCACGGAGCGCTACGCGGTGATCGCCGTCGGGACTGCATTCCTTGAGCCCACGTACACGGAGGACGAGGCAGCCACCGCGCGCGCGCGTGCCGAAGCGGACGAACGGGTGTCTCCGGTCGTGATGGTCGTCCAGGAGGGCGAGAACATCATCGAGCGTGGCGACATCGTCACCGAGCGCGACATCGAACTCGTACGTACCCTCGGCGGTCTTGAGCAGGGCACGGACGCCGTCTCGGTGATCGCCGCGGTCCTCGTGATGACAGTGCTCATACTGTCGGCGGGTGTGTACTGGGCGGTCTACGATCAGGCGACGTGGGGCCTGATGCGCAATCTCATGCTATTGGCCACGCTGCTTCTCGGCATGATGTACCTCACGCGCGGCATGTCGATCCTGGCGCCCGAGGTCTCGACGTATCTCATGCCGGTGGCGCTCGCTGCGATCCTTGCGACGCTGCTGCTCGGTCCCCGGCCGGCTGTAGTGCTGACCATCCTCACGACCGTCGCGAGTCTTCTTCTCGGCTTCTCGGGTGGGGCGCAGGTCGTTGTGACCTTGCTCGGCAGCCTCGCGGCGATCGGTGCGCTCGCGTTCGTCACGCAGCGCTCGCACCTGTTCTACCTCGGCGGCTTCCTCATCGCGTTTCTCGGCATCGTGTCCTTCGGCGCCTCGCTTGCCTCGGGCAACGCGCCCGGCGACGCGCTCGTCTCGGGCCTGTACGGGCTCGCAGGTGGTCTGGTGACCGCCGTGCTCATGGTCGGTCTGCTGCCGTTCTTCGAGTTCGTTTTCGGCGTGACCACGGACATTACGCTGCTCGAGCTCGGCAATCCGAGCCACCCGTTGCTGAAGCGGCTGATGACCGAGGCACCGGGCACGTACTCGCACTCGGTCATGGCCGCGAACCTCGCCGAGACCGCCGCCGAGGCGATCGGCGCGAACCAGCTGCTCGCACGCGTGGGCGGCTACTTCCACGATGCGGGCAAGGTCGTGCGGCCCGCGTTTTTCGTGGAGAACCAGGCCGGCGGCGAGAATCCGCACGACTCCACGTCGCCGTCGCTTTCGGCGCGCATCATCACCGCGCACGTGCGCGAGGGCGTTGAGCTTGCCGAACAGTATGGGCTGCCGTCGGAGGTCGTGGACATCATCCGCCAGCATCACGGCACCTCGGTGGTGGGCTACTTCTATGACAAGGCGAGCAAGAAGGGCGGCCCGCTTCTCGAGGCCGACTTCCGTTATGACGGTCGCCGTCCGGACACGCCGGAGGCCGCGCTCGTGATGATCGCCGACATGGCCGAGGCAGGCGTGCGGTCGCTCGACAAGGCCACGCCGCAGCGGATCGAAGCCATGATCCGCAAGATGGTGCGGACGAAGATCGACGATCACCAGCTCGATGAGACCTCACTCACGCTCGCAGATGTCGAGACTATCGTCATGGTCTACACGCGCATGCTGGCAAGCGTGTACCATCCGCGCATCGAGTACCCGGAGCCGGCCGAGGAGGGGGAGCGCCATGCAGGTGAGCATCGTCAGCCACAGGGAGCCTGAGCAGCTGAACTTCGAGGCCTTCGAAAAGCTCGCGCGATTCGTGCTTTCCATGGAGGGCGTTCCCGAGATGATCGAACTCTCGATCGCGCTCGTTGACGAGGACGAGATGGCGCACCTCAACAGCCAGTATCGCGGGATAGGCGGCCCCACCGATGTGCTGTCGTTCGGCTGTGACGATCCGTGTCCCGCGCCGGGCGATGAACCGATCACACTCGGTGACGTGGTCATCGCGCCCGCGGTCGCCGAGCGTCAGGCGACTGAGCTCGGTCACAGCGTGGAGCACGAACTCGACGTTCTGCTCGTGCACGGTGTGTTGCACCTGCTCGGCTATGATCACGAAGCGGTCGACGATGCAGGTGCGATGGCGGCCCGCGAGGCGGCGCTGCTCGAAGCATACGAGTCCCGGTAGGGAGCCCGATGCGCAGTCGCTCACTCCTCTGGAGCTTCAACTATGCGATCGAGGGCATCGTCTATGCGCTCCGTACGCAGCGCAACATGCGGTTGCACGTGGCCGCGGCCGTGCTCGTGCTGGCGGCGTCGCTCTTCTTCGGGATCGGTCGCTTCGAGTTCATCGCGATCGTCTTCGCGGTCACGTTCGTCTTCGTCGCAGAACTCGCGAACACGGCGATCGAGGCGGCCGTCGACGTGGCCACGCAGAGCTTCGACCCGCTCGCCAAAGTCGCCAAGGACGTCGCCGCGGGAGCTGTCTTCATCGCGGCTGTGAACGCGCTCATCATCGGCTACATCGTGTTCTTTGCACGCATCAGCTCGATGACGGACTCGCTCCTGACCCGCGTACGACAGACACCGGCGCATGTCACCATCATCGCGCTCCTGCTCACGGGACTCGTGGTGCTCATCGTCAAGGCCATCACCAAGAAGGGGACGTACATGCGGGGTGGGTGGCCGTCGGGCCACAGCGCGGTGGCCTCCTCGTGCGCCACGGCGATCGCGTTCATCACCGAAAGCGCAGGCGCATCGGTCCTCGCGGGCTTCATCACGGTGCTGGTCATGCAGAGCCGGGTAGAGGGCGAAGCGCACACCGTGCCGCAGGTGATCGCCGGGGCCGCCCTCGGGATTCTCATCACCACGCTCATCTTCCAGCTATCATGGTTCTGATGTCGCACGAAGGGGCTTGAGAACCAGATGGTCGCAATCGCGCTGCTCATAGCAGTCGCCACGCTCGTGCTGTGCGCCGCCGTACTGGCGGTGCTCTCCGCAGCCGAGGCGTCGGTGCGTCTGTTGTCCCGAAGCCGCACGCGGCGTCTGCTTGAAGCCGAGGTGAAGGGCGCTGCCGCCCTCGACCTGCTCGCCGATCGCCCCAGCCGTCTTGCCGCTGCCGCCGCGCTGCTGCGTGCGCTGGCGTACGCACTCACGGCGGCCGTGCTCAGCTGGGCTACCCTTGTGGTGCTCGATATCGGGACGCAGCTGTGGGTGGCGCTCGCAGCATCCGGCGTCGGCGTGGTGGTGCTGTTCGCGCTCGGCGAGGCCCTGCCCCGCACGCTCGCGGTGCAGAATCCCGAGCGTGTCGGCCTTGTCTCGGCTCCGTCGGCTGCCCGGCTCACGGCGGTCTTCGCGCCGGCGGCACGCTTCTTTGCCGCCGGGTGGATGGCGATCACCTCGCTGGTGACGGACGAGCCGGTGACGGACGCGTGGCTCACGGGCGACGAGTACGGTACCGAGACGGTGGCCGAGGAGCAGGAGCGCGAGGACGCCGAGGAGGCGTTCTTCGAGGCGGTCGTGGACTTCGCAAGCAAGATCGTGCGCGAGGTCATGGTGCCGCGCACCGACATGATCTGTCTCGAGGATACGGCGAGCGTTCCCGAGGCCGTCACGGTCATCGCGCAGTCGGGCCTCTCGCGCGTGCCGGTCTATCACGACACCCTCGACGATATCGTGGGAGTGTTGTTCGCCAAGGACCTGCTCATCTGCGTGGGCACGGCATCGTGTCCGTCGACGGTCGGCCCGCTCGCGCGCGAGGTCTTCTTCGTGCCGGAGACCAAGCCGGTCGACGAACTGCTCGTGGAGATGCGGCAGCGCAAGACGCACATGGCGCTGGTAGCCGACGAGTACGGTGGCACGGCAGGCCTCGTGACGATCGAGGACCTGCTCGAGGAGATCGTGGGCGAGATCTTCGACGAATACGATCGCGACGAGCCGATGGTGATCGCGCTCGAGGACGGCGGGATGCTGCTCGATGCGCGGCTGCCGATCGACGACTTCAACGACTTGCTGGGGACCGCGATCGAACTTGAGGCTGACTCCATCGGCGGACTGTTCGTGGAGCTCGCCGGGCACATCCCTCAGCCGGGCGAGGAGATCGAGGTCGAGGGCGTGCGGATCACCGCACGCGATGTGGAAGGAACGCGGGTCAGGAGCCTGCATGTGAGGCCGCGCCCCGAAACCGACAAGGAGGACGAGGATGCCGAAGCACATAACTGAGGCCGACCTGGCCCTGCTCGCGTTCGCGCGAGAGATTCAGCCGAAAGCGTACGTGCCCTACTCGAGCTTCCGCGTCGGGGCCGCCGTGTTCGCCGGAGGAGAGATCTTCCAGGGCGTGAACGTAGAGAACGCCGCGTACGGTTCGACCATCTGCGCCGAACGTGCCGCCGCCATGGCAGCGGTCACCGCGGGCCACACCGACTTCGACGCGGTGGCCGTGATCGGCGACTCTGAGGCGCCGTGCGTCCCGTGTGGCGCGTGCCGTCAGTTCCTGGCGGAGTTCAACCCATCCATGCGCGTGATCATGAGCGGTCGCACTGATGCGATCGACGTGAAGCGGCTCGACGAGTTGCTCCCCGACGCGTTCGTCCGCGGGTACCTCGACCAGGACGACGACGGAGAGAACGACTAGGTGAGTGCGCAGGAGACGCCGACGGTAGCCAGCGGGTTCGTCGCCCTTGTCGGCAGGCCGAACGCCGGCAAGAGCACGCTCGTGAACGCGCTCGTGGGCGTGAAGGTCGCCATCACCTCGGACACACCCCAGACGACCCGACATCGGCTCCGGGCGATCATCGACCGCGAGGATGCGCAGATCGTTCTCGTCGACACGCCGGGTCTGCACAAGCCGCACGACGCGCTCGGCGAGGAGGTCAACCGCTCCAGCGTGCTCGCCGCGGCAGACGTGGACGTGCTCGCGCTGTGCATCGACGCGAGCGCATCGGTGGGGTCCGGCGACCGGTGGGTTGCCGAGCGGGTGGCCAAGGGCAAGCGCCCCGTCGTCCTCGTCCTCACCAAGGCGGATGCGGCCGACGAGGCGACGATCGCCCGGCAGCTCGAGCGCGCCCGTGAACTGGTGACTCCGGTGGCCGAGGTCGTGCTCTCGGCGAAGACCGGCTTCAACCTGGACGGCTTCATCGAAGCGGTGCTGCCGTACCTTCCGCCCGGACCGCGCTTCTTCCCGCGCGACATGACGACCGACCAGTCACTCGAAGTGATGCTCGCCGAGCTCGTTCGCGAGAAGGTGTTGCGCAACACGCGCGACGAGGTGCCGCATGCGGTGGGCGTGCAGCTCGACGACCTCGTCTACGACGAGAAGCGTGACTTCCATACGGTCGCCGCCACTATCTATGTGGAGCGGGACTCGCAGAAGGGCATCATCATCGGGAAGGGCGGCGAGATGATCCGCGCGATCGGTACCGAGGCGCGCGCGGACATGGAGCGGCTGCTGGGCACGGGGGTCCACCTCGACCTCCGCGTGAAGGTGAAGAAGGACTGGCGCCGCGACGGCGCGCAGATCAGGCGGTTCGGCTACGGGGATGGACTCTGAGGCGACCGGCCGACGCCGAAGCGAGAGGGGCTCGACAATGGACCGCGCTACGCTTGGGAAGACGATCGATCAGACGCTGCTCAAGCCCACGGTGGGCTATCAGAAGGCCTCCGAGTGGATGGAGTCGTCCGCGCGCCAGGGTTTCGCGGCACTGTGCGTGTCGCCGTTCTTCGTCGCGCTCACGTCCCAGCGGCTCGCAGGCACGGACACCAAGGTCTGCTCGGTCTGCAGCTTCCCGCTCGGCTATGCGAACACCGAGTCGAAGGCCGAGGAGGCCGCGCATCTCGTGCAGCTCGGCTGCGATGAGGTGGACATGGTCCTCAACTTCGCGGCGCTGCTCGAGGGCGACGATCGCTTCGTGCACGACGACATCGCCGCGGTGGTGCACACCGTGGCCGAGGCGTCGAACAACTCGGCGATCGTGAAGGTCATTCTTGAGACCGGGCACCTGGACCCCGCGACGATCGAGCGCGGCTGCATCCTTGCGGTCAAGGCGGGCGCGCACTTCGTGAAGACCTCCACCGGGTTCGGCCCGCGCGGTGCGTCTATCGAGGACGTGCGCATCATGCGTGCTGCAGTGGGACCGGACATCGGCGTGAAGGCGGCCGGCGGCATCCGCGACCTCGACACCGCGCTTGCGATGATCGACGCGGGTGCGTCACGCATCGGCACCTCCTCGGGCATCGAGATCCTCGAGGCGCTCGAGGCGCGCGGCTAGCGCCCTCATGCCCTCGCACAGCGTCCGGGCGCTCTCGCTGAAGAAGACCAAGCTCGGCGAGACCGACCTTATCGTGACGTTCCTTGCCGCCGACGGCTGCCAGGTTCGGGCGGTCGCCAAGGGCGCGCGCAAGCCCGGATCGCGCTACGGCGGGCGCGTCGAGCCATTCACGGTGGTGGACCTGCTGCTGCACACCGGGCGCACGCTCGAGACGATCACCGAGGCCGAGATCGTGGCCCCGCACGCCGGCATCCGGAGCGACTACGATCGCGCACAGGCCGCCTCGGTGGTCGCCGACTTCCTCGACAAGGTGTCCCAGGAATGCCAGACGGAGGACCGTCTGTTCGGACTGGCGTGCGCCACGCTCGACGCGTTGGAGGTCGCCGAGGGCGACACGCTGCTCGCGCTCGTGGTCGCCTTCCTGCTCAAGGGCATGGCGATGCACGGCTACCGGCCGCAGTTCGAGGGGTGCGTCGAGTGCGGCGCCACCGCACGCGACACGCGCTTTTCGCTCGAGCTCGGGGGACTCTACTGCGAGGGCTGCGGGTCCCAGGGCCCAGACGTCGTGCATCTCTCGCCTCAGGCGCGAAGCGCGCTCGTACGGCTGATGGCCGCCACGATGGCCGAGGTGGCCGGGCTCGGCCTGTCACGCGCCGTGCTCGTCGACGCTTTCGGCGTGATGCGCGCGTTGGTCGTCTACCACGTACCGGCGCGGCTCAAAGCGCTTGCGCTCTACGCGGTCGAGGTGCAGCGCCCGGCGGGGTCCTAGACCGCGCTCCCTGGTGTAAACTAATCGCCACGCTCGGCGCACCCGCCGGGCTCCGCCAGCACGGACGATTCGGGGAGTTCATGGCACTCAACTTCCAGGACATGATCATGGCGCTGCAGCGCTACTGGGCCGATCAGGGCTGCGTGGTCCTGCAGCCGCACGACATGGAGGTCGGCGCGGGCACGTTCCATCCCGCCACGACGCTCCGTTCGCTCGGCCCGGAACCGTGGCGCACGGCGTACGTGCAGCCGTCCCGTCGTCCTACCGACGGACGCTACGGCGAGAATCCGAACCGCCTGCAGCACTACTACCAGTACCAGGTCATCCTGAAGCCGAGCCCGGACAACGTGCTCGATCTCTACTTCGACTCGCTCCGCGCCATCGGCATCGAGCCCGCCGAGCACGATATGCGCCTCGTGGAAGACGACTGGGAGTCGCCCACCCTCGGCGCGTGGGGCCTTGGCTGGGAAGTGTGGCTCAACGGCATGGAGGTCACGCAGTTCACCTACTTCCAGCAGGTGGGCGGCATCGAGTGCGATCCCGTGCCCGCCGAGATCACCTACGGTCTCGAGCGTCTCGCGATGTACATCCAGGGTGTGAACTCGGTCTTCGACCTCGAGTGGTGCCCGGGCTTCTCGTACGGCGACGTGTTCCTGCGCAACGAGCGCGAGCAGTCGAAGTACAACTTCGAGCTCGCCGATACCGCGATGCTCCGGCAGCTCTTCGACCTGCATGAGGCCGAAAGCACCCGCGCGCTTGCTGCGGGCGCGGTGCTGCCCGCCTACGAGCAGGCGCTCAAGTGCTCGCACTACTTCAACCTGCTCGATGCGCGAGGCGCCATCGCGGTGACCGAGCGCGTGAGCTTCATCGGTCGCATCCGCACGCTCGCAAAGGGATGCGCCGAGGCGTACGTCGCGAGCGATCCCGGTCCGACGGAACTCGCCGAAGACGCTGAAGCCGCATCCGCCGCCTCGAGCACCGAAGGCGGTGATGCCCGATGAGCCGCGACCTGCTGCTCGAGATCGGCGTGGAGGAAGTACCCTCGGCACCTCTGTACGACGCCGTCACGCAACTCAAGACCCGCGCCGCCGTCGCGTTTGACGCAGCGCGCCTGAGCTACAGCGAGATCACCTCGTTCGGCGCTCCGCGTCGCCTGGCCCTCGTCGTCACGGGGCTCTCGGAGCGCCAGGACGATGTCTCCATGCGCGTGAAGGGCCCGGCCGTGGCGGCCGCCTTCGACGCGGACGGCAATCCCACGAAGGCCGCGGAGGGCTTTGCCCGGAGCCGGGGCATCGCCGTGAGCGACCTGGTGCGCGAGACCACCGACGCTGGCGAGTACGTCTTCGCGCAGGTGGAGGAGACCGGTCGGCCCGCCGAGGAGATCCTCCCGGACCTGCTCGCACAGCTCATCGCCGACCTGGACTGGGCGAAGTCGATGCGCTGGGGCTCGGGCTCGACGCGCTTCATCCGCCCTGTGCGCTGGCTCGTGGCGCTCTTCGGCTCGATCGTCGTCCCGGTGCGCTTTGCCGGCGTCGAGGCCGGCCGCACCACGGTGGGCCACCGCTTCCTCGGCAGCAAGGTGGATGTTCCGTACGCCGGCGCGTACCAGGAGGCGCTCTGCCAGGTGCATGTGGTCGCCGACGGCGAGGAGCGGGCGGAGCTCATCCGTGCTGCCCTGGACAGCGCAGCAGCCGCGCTCGACGCGCGCGCCGTGGTGCCCGAGAAGACGTTCGCCGAGGTCGTGAACCTCGTGGAGTTCCCCACGGTGGGCGTTGGCCGGTTCGACGACGCGTTCCTCGCCGTGCCGCGCGAGATCGTGGAAGAGGCGATGGAGAGCCACCAGCGGTACTTCCCGATGGAGGATGCCGACGGCAGCCTGCTCCCGCGGTTCCTCGTGGTCCACAACGGTGATCCTGCACGCACCGATGCGATCATCGCAGGCCACGAGCGCGTGATCCGCGCGCGTCTGGCCGATGCGGCGTTCTTCGTGAACGAGGACCTCTCGCGTCCGCTCGAGAGTTACGTCCACCAGCTCGATCGCATCGTCTTCCACGAGAAGCTCGGGTCACTCGGCGCCAAGGTGGCGCGGATCGAGGCGCTCGCTGCTGCGCTTGCCGCTGCGGTCGACGCGCCGGCCGACGAGGCCGCCTACGCGGCCCGCGCGGCGCACCTCGCCAAAGCCGACCTCGTAACGCATGCGGTCATCGAGTTCACCTCCCTCCAGGGTGTCATGGGCTTCCGCTACGCCAACGCGGCAGGCGAGGCGCCCGTGGTAGCCGAGGCGATCGTCGACCACTACCGGCCCAAGTTCGCCGGCGACGAACTGCCGAGAAGCCTTGCGGGCAAGCTCGTGTCGATCTCAGACAAGCTCGACACGATCGTGGGCATCTTCGCGATCGGCCAGGGCCCCACCGGCTCGGCCGACCCCTACGCGCTCAGGCGCTCGGCCATCGGCATCCTCACGATGATCATCGATGGAGGCGTGCGCCTCCAGCTCGACGAGGCCATCGCCTCGGCGCTTGCGGGATATGCCGAGGCCGTGCCCGGTCTGGACCCGAACGCCGTGGGTGCCACCGTGAAGGCGTTCTTCGACGGCAGGCTCGAGGTCATGCTGCGCGACCGCGGTTTCGAGTACGACGTGGTCGAGGCCGTCATGGCCGTGGCCTCGGCCGATCCGGCGGACACCGTCCATCGCGTTCGCGCGTTCACCGCGTTCCGCCAGTCGGACGCCGGCCGTGACCTGTCGGTCGCCTTCAAGCGGGTGGCGAACCTCGCCGACCCGGAGGCAGGGGACAGTCCCGATCACGGCATGATGGGTGATGAGGAGCGCGCGCTGGCCGATGCGGTCGAGATCGCGTACGAGCGCGTGGGCGCGCTCATGACCGTGGACCGCGACTACGAAGCTGCACTCTCGGCACTTGCCGACCTGCGCGCTCCGGTGGACGCCTTCTTCGACAGCGTGCTCGTGATGGATCCCGACCCGGCGCAGCGCGCGAACCGCCTTGCGCTCCTCAACCGGCTTCAGGGTCTGTTCGCGGACTTCGCCGACTTCGGAAAGCTTGCGGGGTAGCGCGTGCGCGGCGACCCCATCTCGATCCACGTCATCTCGGACTCGCTCGGCGAGACGGGGGAGACGGTGGCGCTTGCCGCCGTGTCCCAGTTCAAACCCAACGCGTTTCGGATCGAGCGCCTGCCAAAGGTGCGCACGCCTGCCGACTTGCGAACGATCGTGAAGGAACACTGCGGGCGTGACTGCATCTTCTTCTACACGCTCGTGGACAAGCCGCTCAGAGACGAGATGGAGCGGCTCACCGCCGGCGGCGCCATCGGTGTGGACCTGCTCGGTCCGGCCGTGGCACGTCTGGCCGAGGTGACCGGCCACCAGCCCACGGGCGAGGCGGGACGCATCCGCCGCACCGACGAGGGCTACTTCGACCGCATCGAGGCGATGGAGTACGCCGTCAAGCACGACGACGGTCGGAACGCCGAGGGCCTCATCGACGCCGACATCGTGGTGATAGGCGTTTCGCGAACCTCCAAGACGCCGATCTCCATGTACCTGGCGTTCAAGGGCTGGCGGGTGGCCAACGTTCCCCTCGCGCCTGGCACCGCGCCCCCGCCCGAGATCTTCCAGCTCGATCCCCGGAAAGTCTTCGGACTGGTCACGAGCGTGGACGTTCTGCTCACCATCCGCCAGGAGCGGATGAAGGAACTCGGCGGCTACGTGCCGGGATACGCAGAGCGCGAGGCCATCGAGGCCGAGTTGGCCGAAGCGCGAAAGGTGATGCGCAAGATCGGGTGCCTCGTGGTTCACACGGACAACCGGGCCGTGGAGGAGTCGGCGCAGGAGATCCTGCGCCACGTGGGCGTGTCCTCGCTCGAGACGTCCGACTAGCTGTCACGAGGGGGCGGCGGCTGCCGTCGGTACGGTATGATTCGAAGTCTAGGGGTACGGGCGGGTTTACGAGGGAGGACCTAAGTTGTCGGATACCAAGCGCGTATACGCATTCGGCGGCGAACAGACCGAGGGCGACAAGAGCATGAAGTTCATCCTCGGTGGCAAGGGCGCCAACCTGGCCGAGATGGCCACCATGGGACTTCCGGTCCCGCCAGGCTTCACCATCACCTGTCAGGCGTGCATGGAGTACTACCACGCCACGCCGCCTGCGATGCCCGAGGGCCTTGCCGAGGAGATCGCGGCCAACGTTGCCGCCCTCGAGGCCAAGATGGGCAAGCGCCTCGGCGACGAAGCCGACCCGCTGCTCGTCTCCGTGCGCTCCGGGTCGGCGTTTTCCATGCCGGGCATGATGGACACGGTCCTCAACCTCGGGCTCAACGAGCGCACCGTAGCCGGGCTGATCGCCAAGGCCGGAAACGAGCGCTTCGCATGGGACAGCTACCGCCGGTTCATCCAGATGTTCAGCAAAGTGGTTCTCGACGCCGAGGGTGACCTGTTCGAGAACGCGATCAACACGATGAAGATGGCGCGCGGCGCGGCGTCGGACACCGAACTTTCCGCCGCGGATCTCAAGGAGCTCGTGAACGTCTTCAAGGGCATCGTGGCCGAGCATGTGCCGGCCGCGGACTACCCGCAGCTCGCGGTTAACGGCAAGGTCGTCTTCCCGCAAGACGTCTCCCAGCAGCTTCACCTCGCTATCGAGGCGGTCTTCAGGAGCTGGATGAACCCCCGCGCGGTCTACTACCGCAAGATGGAGCGGATCGCCGACGACCTGGGCACCGCGGTGAACGTGCAGGCGATGGTCTTCGGCAACATGGGGGAGACTTCGGCCACCGGCGTGGGCTTCACCCGCAACGCCGCCGACGGCACCAAGGAGTTCTACGGCGACTTCCTCACTAACGCGCAGGGCGAGGACGTGGTGGCCGGCATCCGCAAGACGCGGCCGATCGCCGAGCTCGTGGACGTACTGCCCGAGGCCGGCGCCGAGCTCTACAAGGTGTTCGACATCCTCGAGAGCGCCTACCGCGACATGTGCGACATTGAGTTCACCATCCAGGAGGGCAAGCTCTGGATGCTGCAGACCCGCATCGGCAAGCGCACCGCACGAGCCGCGCTCAAGATTGCGGTGGACATGGTCGCCGAGGGCGTCATCAGCAAAGACGAGGCGCTCATGCGCATCGATCCCAACCAGCTCGACCAGCTCCTGCACCCGCAGTTCGACACCACCGCAACCTACAACGTGCTCGCCAAGGGCCTGAACGCAAGCCCGGGCGCGGCTGTCGGCGAGGTCGTCTTCTCGGCCGACGATGCCGAAGCTGCAGCAGCCGAGGGCCGCAAGGTCATCCTCGTGCGCTGGGAGACCACTCCCGACGACCTCCACGGCATGGTGGCCGCACAGGGCATCCTCACGAGTCACGGCGGCAAGACGTCGCACGCGGCCGTGGTGGCGCGCGGCATGGGCAAGCCGTGCGTCTGCGGTGCAGAAGCGCTCAAGATCGACGCCAAGTCCAAGCTGGCCGAGGTGAGCGGCACCAAAGTCGTGCTCCACGAGGGCGATCTCATCTCCATCGACGGGACCACCGGTATCGTGGTGCTCGGCCAGGTGGAGCTCGTGCAGCCCGAGGTCTCGGGCGACTTCGACACCATCCTCGAGTGGGCCGACGAGGTCCGCACGATGGGCGTGCGCGCGAATGCCGACACCCCCGAAGATGCCGCGCTCGGTCGCTCGTTCGGCGCCGCGGGCATCGGTCTGTGCCGCACCGAGCACATGTTCCTCGGCGAGCGAAAAGACATCATCCAGGACTTCATCCTGGCCGCAGACGAGAGTGTGCAGAAAGACGCGCTCGCGAAGCTGCTCGCGGTGCAGACCGAGGACTACCTCGGCATCCTCGCCGCGATGGACGGGCTGCCCGTGACGGTACGCCTGCTCGATCCCCCGCTCCACGAGTTCCTCGACTCGCCGCGCGAGCTTGAGGTCGAGATCACCCGCGAGGAGTGCGCCGGCGTTTCGGCCGAGACGCTCTCGGCCAAACGGAAGCTGCTCGCGCAGATCGACGCCATGGCCGAGATGAACCCGATGCTCGGCCTGCGCGGCTGCCGCCTCGGCATCATGCATCCGGAGCTCTACGCGCTGCAGGTCGAGGCCATCACCAAGGCCGCCTGCCAGCTGAAGCAGCAGGGCAAGGACCCGCGGCCGGAGATCATGATCCCGCTCGTGAGCGTACGCACCGAGCTCGCCATCTTGCGCGACGAGACCGAGAAGGTCATCGCACGCGTGCAGGCGGAATGCGGCATCGAGATCGCGATCCCCATCGGCACGATGATCGAGCTGCCGCGCGCTGCAGTCTGCGCCGATGAGATCGCCGAAGTGGCCGACTTCTTCTCCTTCGGCACGAACGACCTCACGCAGACCGCGTTCGGCTTCTCGCGTGACGACATCGAGAGCAAGTTCCTGCCGCGGTATCTCGAGCGCAAGGTGCTCGCGCGCAACCCCTTCGAGACGATCGACGCCGGCGTGGCGAAGCTCGTGGAGATGGGCTGCGAGCGCGGCCGGACAACGAACCCCAAGCTCAAGCTCGGCGTCTGTGGCGAGCATGGCGGCGATCCGGACTCGGTGAAGACGTTTTACACCATCGGCCTGGACTACGTGAGCTGCTCGCCGTACCGCGTGCCGCTCGCGCGCCTGGCCGCAGCGCAGGCCACGCTGGCCGCGCAGACGACGGCTTCGGACAACCGGTAGACCACCGGGAAGAGGCGCCGGGCCCAAGAGCCCGGCGCCGTCCCGCGTGTGGGGACGGGGTGCCAAGTGGGCAGCGGGATCGTGACGCGTGAGGAGTACGAGGCCGCCGAAGCGGGGCGGCTCTCGCCGCGCGCCGCGCTCTCTTCGGCCACGCAGGGGCGCGAGCGCCCGGGGATGCCCGACCCCTACCGCACCGAGTACCAGCGCGACCGCGACCGCATCCTGCACTCCAAGGCGTTCCGGCGCCTCTCGCACAAGACGCAGGTCTTTCTCGCGCCGGAAGGCGACCACTACCGCACCCGGCTCACGCACACACTCGAGGTCTCGCAGATCGCGCGGAGCGTAGCGCGTGCGCTGAATCTCAACGAGGATCTCACCGAGGCGATCGCGCTGGGCCACGACCTCGGCCACACGCCGTTCGGGCACATCGGCGAGTCGGCGCTCAACGACGCGCTCAAGATCGCGCACCGCCGCGATCCCAACGTGCCGGCCGCCTACCACCACAACCTCCAGAGCCTGCGGATCGTGGAATCCCTCGAGTACGAGGGCAAAGGGCTCAACCTCACCCTGGAGGTGAGGGACGGGATCCGCTGTCACACCGGTCGCAAGCGGGCGAGCACGCTCGAGGGTCAGATCGTGGCCATCGCCGACCGGGTGGCGTACGTGAACCACGACATCGACGACGCACTCCGCGCGGGCGTGCTCACCGAGGCTGACCTCCCAAAGGTCGCGTGCGATGTGCTCGGAAGCACCATCAACGAGCGCATCACCACGATGGTCACGAGCCTCGTCGAGACGACCGCGGTCTCGCCGAGCGTGACGATGGCCGATGACGTCTACAAGGCCATGATGGACCTGCGATCGTTCCTGTTCGACAACGTGTACCTCTCGCCGAACGCGAAGGCCGAGGAGCCGAAGGCCTACAACGTCGTGCGGACGCTCTTCGATCACTACATGGCGAACCCCGCCGATCTTCCGCCGGACGAGCGTCCCGCATCGGATGACCAACTCGCCCAGGCCGTCACCGACTACGTTTCGGGCATGACCGACCGGTTCGCGATCCGGACCTACGAGCAGCTGATGATCCCGAGCCGCTGGCGGGTGTGACCGATGCCCGAGGCCGAGCGTCCCGCGCCCGCGGCGGGCGCGCAGCGTCGCCCGGGTCTCGACGTGCTCAAGGGTCTGGCGATCCTGCTCGTGGTCTTCAACCACGCCGTGCTGTGGCCCATGCGCGCCGGCGACCCTGCGAGCGGATTCGCGTACGGCGTCGCCTTCGGCACGGTAGCGGCCTTCTCGGCGGTCGCGGGATACTTGCAGGGCCGCCATCCCGCACGCGAGGAGTACGCCGTGCTGCGCAAGCGCGCCGGGCAACTCATGGTGCCGTGGCTCGCGTGGGCGCCGGTCTACGCGCTGGTGCCGCTCGTGTGGGCGTGGGCGGGACGTGGGGAGCTCCCTATAGAGATGCGCACGTGGCCGTGGATCCGCGAGATCCTGCTCGGTGGCGGTCCGCTCTGGTTTCTCACCGGACTCTTCGCAGTGACCGCCATCTGCGCCTTCCTGGACACGCGCACCACCGGGTGGTGGCCGATGTGGCTCGCGTGGGGGACGTACACGGTGCTGGCGGTCGGCTCCTCGCTCGGCAACGTGAGCCCTCTGGACCTCGGCAACGGTACGTTCTGGGCGGTGGTGCCGCTTTACGTGGGTGCCTACTGGTTCGGCCTGCGCATCTCGCGCGACGGAGATCCGGGATGGGCCGAGTGGGCGCTGTGGACCGCGCTGGTGCTCTCGATGCTCACGAGCGGGGTGGTTACCTACGTGCGTGCGGCCGACACCTCACTCCGGTGGCTGATGTGGCTTCCGTACGCGATCGGATGCGTGGGCGGGTGTGCCGCACTGCTGCTCGCCATGCGCGACACGGCAACCGGGCACGGACCCGCGTTTCAGGCGCTCGCACGGGTGGGGCGCTCGTCGCTCGGCCTGTACGTGCTGCACCCGCTGTTCGTGGCTCCGGTGACACTGTTCGCCCACGGTCGCGGTGGGGTGGTGGTGGCGTTTGCAGCCGCACTCGCCACGGCCGCCATCGGCACGCCGGTGGTGGAGTGGACGCGCCGAATCCCGGTGCTGCGCCGTATCGTGTGACACCGCCCGAGTCGCGTTGCCGGCTTGTTGCCGCACGATACAAGGTCGGCTATCATCGCCAAAGCGCCGAGGGGGCTTTGCGCCCGACCTGGGCTGCTTGAGTTATTCACTGGGAAGGGAGACGCACGTTCATGGCTGAATGGATTGCTTGGCTTGCGCCGGCAGCCGCATTGCTGGGTACCGCGATGGCGGCATATCTCGGCATCTGGGTCCTGAAGCAGGATCCCGGCACCGAGAAGATGCAGGAGATCTCGAAGGCGGTCCAGGAGGGCGCCCTCGCATTCCTGCTCCGCGAGTATCGGGTGCTGATCATCTTTGCGGCGGTGGTGTTCGTCGTCCTCGGGTTCGCCGTGAACTGGCTCACCGCTGTGGCGTTCCTGACCGGCGGCGTGCTCTCCGCTGCGGCCGGGTTCATCGGCATGCACGTGGCCACCCGCGCCAACGCGCGGACGGCGCAGGCTGCCACCACCGGCGTCGCCAAAGCGCTCAATGTGGCGTTTCGCTCGGGTCTCACGATGGGCCTCACGGTCGCTTCTTTCGGCCTCGGCGGTCTGTCGCTGTGGGCGATCATCCTGATCGTCACCGGTGAGAACCCGCTCGCAAGCGCCGAGATCGTCAACGGCTTCGCGATGGGTGCCTCTTCGATCGCGCTCTTCGCGCGTGTCGGCGGCGGTATCTATACCAAGGCGGCCGATGTTGGCGCCGACCTCGTGGGCAAGGTCGAAGCCGGCATCCCCGAGGACGATCCCCGCAACCCCGCCACCATCGCCGACAACGTTGGTGACAACGTGGGCGACGTGGCAGGCATGGGCGCCGACCTGTTCGAGAGCTACGTCGGCTCGATCCTCGCGCCGATCGTACTCGCTGTCTCGCTGTGGTATGTGGCGGGAGAGCCCAAGTCGATCGACTTCATGTATGGCGTCACCGCTCCGCTCCTTATCGCCGCGTTCGGCATCGTGGCGTCGATCATCGGCTTGTTCGCCGTTCGTGCCAAGGAGGGTGCGCACCTGCACACCGCTCTCAACATGGGCACCTACGTGGCCGCGATCATCGAGGTTGCGGGCATGGGCTTCCTCTTCTGGCACTGGAGCACGCGCGCCGGCGCCGATCCCTCGCGCCTGTGGTTCTTTGGCGCGGTCGTGGCCGGTCTTGCTGCCGGCATCGCCATCGGCAAGATCACCGAGTACTACTGCTCGGACGCGTACAAGCCGGTGAAGGATATCGCGTCGGCCTCCGAGACCGGTGCCGCCACGAACATCATCCAGGGCCTCGGCACCGGCATGATGTCCACCGCGCTGCCGATCCTCGTTGTTGCCGCCGCCATCATCGGTGCGTTCACGATGGGCAACTGGGCCGTTCCGGATAATGACCTCTCCGGCATCTACGGTATCGGTCTTGCTGCACTCGGTATGCTCTCCATCACCGCCATCACCGTTGGCGTTGACGCGTACGGTCCTGTTGCCGACAACGCCGGCGGTATCGCCGAGATGGCCGGCATGGGCAAGGACATCCGCAAGATCACCGACTCCCTCGACAGCGTGGGCAACACCACCGCTGCGATCGCGAAGGGCTTTGCGATCGGCTCGGCGGGTCTCACCGCCCTCGCGCTGTTCGTGGCGTTCCGCCAGAGCCTGGCCGTCGGCGGACTGACCATCGACATGTCGCTCGAGAACCCGTACGTCATCTCGGGTCTGTTCATCGGCGGCATGCTGCCGTTCCTGTTCGGTGCGCTCACCATGGGCGCCGTGGGTCGTGCGGCGTTCGCGATGATCGGTGAGGTACGCCGCCAGTTCAAAGAGATCCCGGGCATCATGGAGGGTACCGGCAAGCCGGACTACGCCGCGTGCGTGGACATCTCCACCAAGGGTGCCCTCAAGGAGATGGTCGTCCCCGGCGCGATCGCCGTGGCCGTGCCGATCCTCGTGGGTCTCGTGGACCTGTCGCTCCTGGCCGGCCTGCTCGCCGGTGCGCTGGTGACCGGCTTCCTGCTCGCCATCTTCATGGCGAACGCCGGTGGGGCGTGGGACAACGCCAAGAAGTACATCGAGGGTGGCGCGCACGGCGGCAAGGGCTCCGAGGCGCACAAGGCTGCGGTCGTGGGCGACACCGTCGGCGATCCGTTCAAGGACACCTCCGGCCCGGCCATGAACATCCTCATCAAGCTGATGACGGTGGTCTCTCTGGTGTTCGTGCCGCTGTTCCTCAAGGTTCACGGCGGGTAAGACCCTCTGCCGCAACGCGGCATTCCGCCTCCACAGCGATGCTCCCGGGTGCCGATCGGCACCCGGGAGCATTCGTTTGGGGGTCTCCGCGGGGGTACGAAAAACGGGAGGACCTGTGCGGGCGGGTCCTAGCAACACTTCCACTGCAGCACATAAGGAAATCGAATGGCTGTCATTTCACGGCATCTTGCGCAAGAATGGTTCAGGGAACGACCAATCTACGCCGATAACACGAGGAGTCCGTGCGTAAGAGAAGGAGGTGTTCGTTCGCGGGGAAACTGACAAGCAATTCCGACAAGCGAGAGGAGGTAGTGTATGAGAAGGGGAAACAGGCCGCTGCGCTGGCGAATGTTGATCGGTGTTGCGTGTCTGGCCCTGGCGGTGAGTGTGCCAGCAGTTGCTTCTGCGGCAGTACTCGCGCCGGTGTACCGGTTCTACAAAGTCTCGAACGGTACGCACTTCTACACAGCAGGCGAGGCGGAGGCCAATAACATCATCGCTACGATGAGCTCCGTCTACAGATATGAGGGTGTCGCATACACACTAGAAGTCGACCACCCCCAGATGAACGCCCCGCTGTATCGATTCTTCAACAAGGCGAACGGTTCGCACTTCTACACTGCAGGTGAGGCGGAGAAGAACAGCGTTATCGCCAACCTGTCCAACGTCTTCACGTACGAAGGCGTTGCGTACAATGTGAGTGCGAATGCGGCCGGCAACACGCCGGTCTATCGCTTCTTCAACAAGTCCAACGGCTCGCACTTCTACACCATCAGCGAGGCCGAAGCGAACGAGGTCATCGCCAAGTACGCCGCGACCTACACATTCGAAGGTCCCGCGTTCTACCTGGCGTACTCGACCGCTCCTCCGCCTCCGGGCGGCGACACCATCGCGCCGACGACGACGACCGATCTTGAGACCGTCTACCGCGGCCTTGCCACCATCCGGTTCTTCGCAATCGACAACGCCGGTGGCTCGGGTGTCGACCGTACGTTCTACAATCTTGATGGTATGGGAGCCGTTCAGGGAACGATCGCGTACGAGAACTCCCTGGGACTCCACACAATCGAGTACTGGTCGACTGACGACGCCGGGAACGAGGAGACGCACCACTTCGCCACGTTCACCGTCGTCTCGGTCCATGCGGATCCGAACATCGCTGAGTGCACCGACTGCCATTCTGGCGATCTCATGAGCACTCACGATTCGATCGGCACTCCGGGCCCCGGTTGCGTCGCATGCCACGGCACCGGCATCACGCCGAGTTTCGTGTGCTCCGACTGCCACGGCCCTGTGACCGATCCTACGACCCACCCGGATCTGGGCATGGTGCATGACGGCTCGGCCGAGACCTGCACCGACGCCGCATGTCACGCCAACGACGTTAGCGTGATCCACGACACGATGCTCTCCAATGGCGTTACGCCGCCGAGCTGTGCAGCGTGCCACGCCGACGGTGTCACTCCGTCGACCGTTTGCGCGGACTGCCACGGTGGCTACACCACGTACCACCCGGCACCCGGCATGGCTCCGCACGCCGTCACCGGCTTCTGCTACACAGCGGGATGCCACGTGACCTACGGCGGCGCGCAGAAGAGCGACGCTGCGCTGCTTCACAACACCTGGGCCAAGAACCCCGGCTGTCCCGCATGCCACGGCGAAGGCGTTACGCCGACCCTGACATGCTTCGATTCGGACTGCCACGGCGCAGGCAGCATGACGCTCGAGACCACCCACGCTTACGAGCATGTGGATGCATCGGGCGTTAACAGCGGCGGCTGCACCGCGTGCCACGGCACCGACCTGCCGACCGCTCACGTTGCGGTGGGCTGCACGTGCCACACCAACACGAACCTCAATGGTCTGATGGCTCCGCTGCTTGCGGCTGGAGAGGCCGAGTGCCTCGACTGCCACACCGATCCCATGGATCCGGCTGCGGCGCATCCGTACCACGTTGGCGCGCACGACGCGATAGAGCCTGCGTTTGAGGTCAACAGCCCTGGCTGCGTGTCTTGCCACGGCAGCGACCTGATGGCGGTGCTTCCTGACGGTAACCCGGTGACGGGTGTCAGCGAGCACAACTACTGCTCGTGCCACCAGTACGGCGAGGCCGAGACCCAGAGGTCTTGCGAAGAGTGCCACACGATGCCGATGGACGCGGCCGCTACTTATCCGTATCACGTCGGCGACCACGCCGCACTTGAGGCCGGCATCGCCGGTACCTTGAGCTCCGCGTGTGTCTCGTGCCACGGCACCAATCTGCTGGACGTCGACGCCGGTAGCCTGCATCTTGCAGGCGAGCACGTGGGCTGCCTGTGCCACGCGTACGGCGAGGCTGTTCCCGGCAACGATGAATGCGTCGACTGCCACGAAGGCTCGTACGCGCCTCACGGCTTCGTCAGTGGTTTCGGCCACACCGGCGAAGGCTGGGAGCCGGCATCCGGTCACAACACGGAGGCCTTCGGCACGATCGGTGCCTTCGAGAAATTCGATGGCTCCGAGGGCATCACGCTGTACTGGGAGTCGCATATTGCCAGCTCCACGCTGCAGCCCTCGTGGGAAGTCGAAGCCGGCTTCCAGTGGGCAGAAGCGCCTGCGGGCTGGGCGGGTACGTCCCTTGAGGTCGGCGACACGGGTGTCGTCTCGACCGACTGGGAGTTCCCCGAGGTGAACGTGTTCTGGGATCCGGCAGACACTGCCGCTCCCGGGGACGCACTCTTCCTCGACGCGACATCTGTCGTGTCTTGCGAGGATTGCCACACCGGTCTTCTGGCCGCCGGTCCGCACGGTGCGGACGACAACTGGGGTCTCGACCCGGACTATCCGGCCGACTACTCCTACGGCGAGCTCACCAAGCAGGTCGAGCAGTTCCCGTCCGGCATGAAGCTTCGCTCCACGCTGACGACGGCGACGCAGACCTACGGTGACGGTATGACGCTCATCTGCTCCAAGTGCCACGACCTGGAGAACTACCAGTCTGGCACGACTGTGAACAACCCGTTGCCGATGTACTCCACCGGCGACGTGGCGTTCGACTATGCGGCCGATACGTGGGATCCGGTGTACATCAATACCGGCAGCTCGCGTACGACCGGCTACTACGTCTGGACGCGGAACGACGGCACCCAGGTGGATCCTGCTACTCTCACGATCACCGCTTCCAGCTGGTCGTCCACGGATCCCGAGGCGCAGCCCTGGATTCAGGGCAATGCCGGAACGTTCACTTCGGCCACCATCGGTTCCAGCAACACGGCTCACTCCAGCCATCACCAGGACACCAACGACGGCTCGGCGCAGTGCGTCGGCTGCCACATCGGTATCCCGCACGGTTGGAAGCGTCCGCGCTTGCTGGTGAACGGTGGCTGGAACGGAACGGCCAACTCCATCGGTGCGGGTGTTATCCCGGCTGACCCGGCTCCCTACAGGGACCCGGACATGCTCGGTACCAGCCGCAGCCAGGGTGGTGCGCTGCTCAATCCGCTGACCGGCTACAACGGCATGGGCATGCTGACCCTCAGTGCTGTGGACAACCACAACCTGTGGGCAGGTAGCGTCAGCGCCACTGATCCCGCAAAGCAGTACTACACAGGAGCGGCGTACTGGTCCGAGCCAAGCTGCCAGGCGTGTAACGATCACGCCGGCGAGGATGGCATCCGGATCATCGACACCGAGGCGACGACGTACGGCCCGTAGAACCTAGCGCATCCGGAGGGCGGTCTCATGGCCGCTCTCCGGAAGGGCTCGCACTTCGAGCAGTTGGATGCTACGGATGCTGAGAGGATGGATACATATGGAAGCTAGCAAGGTTTCGCGGAGGCAGTTCCTGGGAGGAACTGCGGCCGTCGTCGGCACCGCGATGCTCCCGATGGTCGCGAACACCACGGCAGCGCTGGCAACTCCCGCGGGCAAGCTGAGTGATGCAGCAGCAGCACTCACGCCCTGGGTGCCGCTGAACGCTCAGGCTGCCGCACGGCATGGACTTGAGATCTACAGGGGCATGCACAATGCCTCCCTCGGACAGAGTGGTTGATGCGAGGGTACCTACTGGCCCGTGATTGGCCAGATCGCAGCGAACTATCCGAGCTCGCTCTTCAACCAGGTCCCGAGAGGACTGTTCAACTACGGCGCAGGCGGCGTTAACGCGTGGCGCAACATCTGCGGTGGCCCGAACGGTGGGTCGGCGCTGCTGGCCCAGCTGGGTGCCCCGACCTCGGTCAAGGATGAGTTCAACGCCTGGTACGAGCGGACGCTCTTCCCGAGCAACGCCGCGTTCGTTGACTGGAATGCTGGCGGCTGGACCGTCACTACTGCCCCGAGGACGGGTGCTCCGCAGGCGGAGCCGCAGTCGCTGCTGTGCCACGCCTCACACGGTCGCTGGCTCGATGCAGCGGGCGGCGAGGAGGGCGGCTGGGTAGCGTCGTTCCCCGGCGCTGACGCTGCTGCCAAGGTCGGCGCTGCAGGCGCAGACCGTTGTTCCAAGCTCGTGTATGACTGTGTCTACAAGCTCTGCGAACTCATCAACAACTGGAAGGCCGGCACCATGCCCACCGGCGCGCTCGATCCGAGCGTGGCCGCGTGCTTCGGGTGCCATGGTTCTGTGGATCCGCTGGATCCCGAGAACTGCGCGCCTGAGGTTGCCGGTAAGATGAGGTGCACGGATACCTGCCACAAGTAAGACGGCAGGTCCGTAAGCGCGCACAGGGGGGCGGGCAGCGATGCCCGCCCCCCGCGCTGACCGAACGCAGAACGTTCGAAGGGGTTGGAAGCGTATGAAGCGAGGCTGGATCTTGGCACTTGTGGTGGTTGCGATCATCGCATCGGGCGCGGTGGCTGCGACGTATCTGCGGGGCAACTACGCCGAGTCGCCGGTCCGATCGCTTGAGGCGCTCGCGCAGGCCACCCGGGATAAGGACTGGGCGGCAGTCGAGGCGTACTTCGATGCTGAGGCTGTGGCGACCCGTCTCGCCGAGTCCAAGATCGCAGCAGCGCCTGAGGCCGAGCTGGACTCGGGTACCTCCACGCACGATGACCCGCGGGGCGGAGCCGAGACGGAAACACAGCTCATGGGCCGCATGACCGCCACCTACATCGAAAACTACCGCCAGACGATCCAGCGAAGCGTCGAAGCTGGCATCGAGTCCGGCGCGACCGGCGTTGAAGGCGTGCTACTTGCTGGTAAGGCGAGTGATGTCGAGTATGTGAGCGACACCGAGGCGCGCGTGACCATTGAGGTGCCCGCAGATGAGGGTGGAGCGCTCGAGATCATCGCCACGATGGTGCGGGTTGACGACCACTGGCAGATAATCGCGCTGGAGACTGTCGACGCGCCTGTGACTCCGGCTGAGTAGATCGTCACTGATGACAGGGATGGTGAGCATGACGGAGAACCCGGAGAGCACCGAGGACACCGGGAGCGCCGAGGACGTCGAGATCGTGGAGGACGCAGACGCCACGGAGGTCGACGGAGTCGAGGACATCGCTCGGGACGAGGCACCGGATGAGGCACGCAAGTCGCGTCTGGGTCTCGGGCTGGCCGCAGCGTTCTTCGTAGCGGCGCTCGTACTCGCGGTGGCCGTGTTCTACGGGAGCCAGGATCCGGAGACTCCTGCCGCAGGCGGTGGAGAGACGACCGAACCCGTCGGCATGAGCATGGCCGGCCCGGTGGTGGACGTGAACGTTTCCGAGGAGGCGCTCGCAAGCGAGCCTGAGGCGCCGGATCTCTCGACGCCGGAGGCAGCGGTACGCTCGTACATCGACTGGACGTCATACGCATACCGAACCGCACAGTCGCAGGCGGCACTTCCCACGATGAGCACCTATCAGGAAGTTCACGTGGACTCGTACATCCAGTACAACATCCAGAAGAGCCGCCTGCTCGATCAGACGATCGTTGAACTCGAGTTCGGCGAGATCACGGTGGAGGGCGACACTGCCACCGTTCCGGTGAAGGAGGCGTGGAAGTACAGCTACGTCTCGATCGAGGAGGCCGGCGAGGTCATCGGCGGGCCGTACGAGATCGAGTACGATGCCGTCTACTCGCTCCTGAAGACGGAAAGCGGCGATTGGGTGGTCGACTCTGTGGATGCGACCGCGCTGGGCGAGGTCCAGTGACCGTCACGCTCTCCCGAAGGGCATGGCGACTCCTCACGTCGCCGCGTCTGGCCACGGTGGTGATCGCGCTCGTCGGCGGCTGGGCAGTGCTCGCGTCGTTCGTGCCGCAGGGCGATGCGACCGCAGCGCCGGTGGCCGAATGGGCGGCTGCCTACCCCGGATTCGAAGCGCTCGCAGGCCCGCTCGGCCTGCATCGAGCCTTCACCGCCCCTGTCTTCCTCGTATTCGTAGCGCTGCTGGCCGTCCTCACGGCCGCGTGCGCCTGGCAGCGAACCCGGGTGGCGGCTGTCCGCTCGCGGTTCCTCCGGACCGCGGTTGCCGAGGCGGGAAGCCCCGACGCGCGTGCCGACTTCGAGATCGTCTGCCGTCCCGGACTGAGTTCGGCCGAGGCTCTGGTGACGACTGCCGAGACACTCGAACGGCTCGGCATCCGCCCCACCCGCGCCGAGAAGCACGTCACGGCGGTCTCGCCGCTGTGGTCGGTGTGGGGAAGCGCGGTCTTTCACTGGGCGCTGGTGACGCTCATGGTGGTGATCGCGCTCGGCAGTCTCGCGCGGTCCTCCGGCCAGATGGGGATCGCGGTGGGAGAGGCGAAGCCCGATGTAGCTGAGTCCTACGGCGTGCTCGACGAAGGCTCGCTTCACAGCTTCGGCGCGGGGCGCTCGATCCGGGTGGACGCGTTCGACGTGAACTACGAAACGGGCGGCGTCAAGCGTGGCGCCACGCCCACGGTCACGGTGCTCAATGCCGCGGGCGAGGTCGTGAAGACGCAGCTCGTCTACCCCAACAACACGCTCAAGACCGGCTCGCTGACCATCTATCCCTACGACTACGGGTTCTCGGCAACCGTGGCCATGCTCGACGACAGCGGTGCCGAGCTGCAGCGCACCACGCAACTCATCGACTTCGCGGGCTCCGCGGAGGGCGGCACGGCTCCCCTCGGGGCGCTCGTGCTCAAGGATGAGGCGGGTGCCGCACAGTACCGGATGCTCATCTCGGTCCCGCTCGACCAGTCCGAAGGTGGCGGCCTCGTTGGCAGGATGCCCGAGGACCCACGCGCGCGCGTGGTTCTCCTGAACGCCGCAGGCGAAGCGGTGATGGACGAGACCCTGCGCCCCGACGAGACGGTCGCGCTTCCGAGCGGCGGCACACTCCGGCTGCTCGGCGTGGATTACTACGCGCGTCTGCAGCTCGTGGACGACCCGTCGATACCCTTGCTGTATGCCGCGGCGATCGTGGCGATGATAGGCCTCGGCGCCGCCACGCTCGTCCGTCAGCTGGTGATCTCGGCGTGGGTGGCCGAGGACACGGGCGAGACAAAGCTTCGTGTGCGGATGCGTCTGTGGCGCGCGCTCACCACAAGCCGAAGTGAGATCGAAAGCGAGCTCAGGCGGGCGCTCGGTCCCGCCGAAGAGGGGAGTGCGTCGTGACGCTCGAGATCGTGATGACCTGGGTGGCACTGCTGCTGTACGCGGTTGCCACGGCGGCCTCGGCGATCGGCGTGGTCTTCACCAAAGAGAAGCTGACCGGGAGGGCGGCTGTAGTGGCTGCCGTCGGCCTGCTGGCGCAGACGGTGTCGCTGGCCGCGCGCTGGGTGCGCGTGGGGCACGGCCCGTATCTCGGCTTCTACGAGGTCTCCGCGGCGCTCGTGTTCTTCGTGGTGGCGGCGTTCGTGTTCGTGACCTGGCGGCAGCCTCGAATGGCCGCGGCCGGCATCGGCATCATGCCCGTTGCCCTGCTGCTCCTCGGGGGCGCCATGCTGGCGCAGAACATCGACGTGCCGATGACCGCCAAGCTCACGAGCTTCTGGCTCGCCGTGCACGTCGCGTTCGCGAATCTGGCGTTCGGTGCGTTCGTCATCTCGTTCGGGTGCGCGATCGCGTACGTAGTGCGCGAACGCTCGAAGACGGGCACCTGGGTGCGGCGCTTCGAGAAGCTGCCGGCACAGGATGCGCTCGAGAACCTGACCGTGCGCTACGTCCTCGTCGGCTTCTTCTTCTGGGGCATCATGATCGTCACCGGCGCCATTTGGGCCAACGAAGCGTGGGGCCGCTACTGGGGCTGGGACCCGATCGAGACCTGGAGCCTCATCGTCTGGATCATCTACGCGGTGTACCTGCACGTGCGGTTCACCCTGGGGTGGCGCGGCGAGCGGCTCGCGTGGTTTGCCATCGTCGCGATGCCGCTGTCGCTCTTCACGCTCGTGGGGATACCGCTCGCCTTCGACACCACGCATGCGGGCATCGGCGGTCTCGGCAAGGACCTGTAGCGGACGCTACTCGGCGGACTTCCCGCTGCCCATCGACTTCATCGCGTCGGCCATCTTCTTCGGCATCTCGCCGGCTTTCGCCATGCCGATGCCGAGGAAGTCGAAGTGCTCGCCGTAGTCGCGCATCATGACTTTCATCGCGCTCAGCATGTAGCTGCGCTTGAAGCCTTCGGGCAGCGCCAGGATCTCGCTCATCTTGTTGGCGTAGAAGGTCATGTAGCACCTGCCGAGGGCGATCATCACGTCGTTCAGGGACATCGCGTACGGCTCGATGATCGGCGTGGAGATGTTGTACTGCGCGTAGTCCCACACGCGGATGCGATCGTGCACCTCGTCCCAGAGTGCCGTGTACGGCATGGGCGTGAGGACGGGGAAGACGGCGATGTCAGGGTTGAGGCGTGCGGCCATCGCGGCGGTCTGCTTGATCGAGTCCCACGTCTCTTCGGGGAAGCCGATCATGAACGACGCTTCGATCATGATGTCGTGCTTCTTGAGCATCTCGACTGCCTGCTGGTTCTGGTCGATCGTCGTGCCCTTGTTGAGGCTGGCGAGCAGCTCGTCGGTGGACGTCTCGAGGCCGAGGTAGATGTGCATGATGCCGGCGTCGTGGTACTTCCACAAGATGTCCTCGTCGCGGATGATGTCCTCCACGCGGGTCTCGATCAGCAGGTAGACGCCGAGGTCCGCCTCGATGAGCAGGTCAAGGATCTTCTCCCAGCGCTCGCGGTCCCGCGTGGGGTAGGCGTCGATCATCGTGATGAACTCGACTTTGTACTCCTCCACGAGGTGGCGGATCTCCTCCAGTACCTTGTAGGGGTCACGCGCGCGCCACTCGCCGCGCCAAAACACGCGCTGGCTGCAGAACGAGCAGCCCATCATGCAACCCCGTGACGTGAGGATCGAGGCCATGCGTCCCCATGGATCGATGTTGTAGTGGTAGTCCTCCCAGTCGAGGAGGTGCCACGCAGGTGTGAGCGTGTCGAGGTCGACGATGTGCGGACGCTGGGTGGTGGTCACCACCTCGCCGTCGCGCTTGAAGGCGATGCCGCGCACATCGTCGAGCGGTGTGCCTTCGGCGAGTGCCGAGAGGAGTTCCACGAGCGTCTCCTCCATCTCGCCGCGGAGGATGACGTCAACAGGCGTGTCCTCCTCGGAGAACATCTCCTCGTACATGAACGTGGGGTGCGGTCCGCCGATGAGCGTGGCGATCGCAGGGTCCACCTGCTTGGCCACCCGCAGCGCCTCGACGGCCGCCGGCACCGTGCAGGTGCTGATGGCGCCGGTCACGGGCAGGTAGTCGAGCGACATGACGACATCGGGCCTGAAGGTCTCGATCTGATGCCGGATCTCGTCGTAGGAGGTGTCCTTGTACATCGCGTCGTAGATCTTGGCTTCGTGTCCCGCACCCAGCGCAGCGCCTGCAAGGTAGACGAGGTGCACGGGCGGCCAGTTGCCGATCATCTGCTGGCCCCAGCACCTGTAGGGTGGTGTCACGAAGAGGATCTTGCTCATCGAGTACGGCCTCCGGTCGTCACTGTGTCGCGGGCAGTGTTCAGGGTAACACTCCGTTCGCGCAAGAACGGGAATGCACTTCGTGTGTATCGGCATCCGGTGGCGGGGTCCGGACACCCGCGATTGCAGGTAGACCCTGGTAGAATTGCAGTCTTGCAAGTTCCGCGCCTGAATCCGCGCCCGAGACGTTTGTTCCCGAAGGAGGTGTCATGGGCCGCATTTCCGATGAGGACATCGCGCGCGTCCGTGACGCCACCGATCTGGTCTCTCTCGTGTCCGAGACGGTCGTCCTGAAGAAGAAAGGGCGCCTGTTCTGGGGCAACTGTCCGTTCCATGGCGAGAAGACCCCGAGCTTCAAGATCGACCCCACCACCCAGCTGTGGCACTGCTTCGGCTGCAGCCGCGGCGGCGACGCATTCGGGTTTGTGATGCAGGCCGAGAACCTCGACTTCCCCGACGCCATCAGGCGCCTCGCTGAGCGCGCGCGCATCGACATCGTGGAGGAGGGTGGCTCCGGGCTGTCTGCGGGCCGCAAGGAGCGGCTGGTGGCCGCGTGCGAGTCCGCAGCCGAGTACTTCCACCAGCAGCTCGTGAGCTCGCGGAGCGCGGGCGCTGCCGAGGCGCGCGAGTATCTCGCAAAGCGCGGCTTCGGCTCGGATGTGGCCAAGCGCTGGCGGCTCGGGTATGCGCCGGCTGGCCGTGACGAACTCGTGCACCACCTCACCGGCGCGAGTTTCACTCGCGAGGAGATCGTGGAGGCGAACCTCGCGCTTGGTGACGGACCGCGTCTCAAGGACCGCTTCTTCGGCCGGATCATGTTCCCGATCGCCGATCTCCACGGGCGCACGATCGCGTTCGGCGGCCGTGTGGTGGGCAAAGGCGAGCCGAAGTACCTCAACTCGCAGGAGACGCCGATCTTCCACAAATCCGCGAACCTCTATGCGCTCGATCGCTCACGCAACAACATCGTGGCGAGCGGCACCGCGGTCGTCGTGGAGGGCTACACCGACGTGATCGCGCTTCACGAGGCGGGCATCGCATACGCGGTCGCTACCCTCGGCACGGCGCTCGGCGAGCGGCACGTGAAGCTGCTCGGGCGCTTTGGCAAGCGGGTGGTGTACCTCTTCGACGGCGATGAGGCGGGCCGCCGGGCCGCGCTGCGCGCGGTCGAGTTCCTCGACTGGTCCATCACCCCCGAGGCGGGCAGCGGCCAGGTGGCGCTCGATGTAGCGCTCATCCCGGGTGATATGGACCCCGCCGACTACGTGGCCGCCGAAGGCGCCGAGAAGATGAGCGCGATGATCGAAGGCGCGCGGCCGCTTCTGGAGTTCGCGATCGAATCGCGCCTCGCCGCTCACGACCTCACCCGGCCCGAGGGTAGGAGCGCGGCGCTTGCGGATGCGGCGGCGCTCCTCACGCCGGTCCGCGAGTCGCTGCTGGGCAAGGACTACATGGGCTACATCGCCGGACGGCTGCAGACCGACTTCACCACCGTGCAGCGCGCGGTGCCGAAGACGCGAGCGGCAAGGGCGGTTCCGTCAGCCGACGGGTCGGTCACGAAGCCGGATGCGCCGGTGGTTCCGCGCACCACGGAGCAGAAGGCCGAGGCGGAACTCGTGCGGATCGCGGCTATCGCGCCATCGGTACGGCCGAGGGCACGGGACTTGCTTGCACAAGGTGCTGTCGCCGACGAGACGGCGGCCCGGCTGCTGGGGCTCATCATCGAGGCCGGGACCGCGCGTGGCGACGAGCTCTACGCGGCGGTTGCGCGCACCGATAGAGAGGCTGCAGAGACTCTCTCCGGATGGTTGGTGGACGCCCGCGAAGTGGAACAAGTACAATACGCGTTTCGTGAAGTTGAAGCTCGGGTCAAGGATTTTGCCCTCGGACGTCTAATCTTCAGTAAGAAAGCTGCTTTGCAGGCGACCGACGCCAAAGAGAACCCGGAAGCATACGATCGCCTCTTCGGTGAGATCGCCGAATTACAGCGCAGCCAGCAGGCTTTGCGGTTGCGTCAGCCTGGTACCGATGATGTCGAGATGGAGCACACCTAAGTGACGGCCACACCCAAGAAGTCCGCGGAAGCGCCGGCCGAGAAGACCCCCGCCAAGACTGCCGCTAAGGCCCCCGCCAAGGCCTCTGTTAAGGCCCAACCGAAGACCCCCACCAAGACCGTGCCGGAGCTTGAGCTCTCCGCGGTCAAGACGCTGGTCAAGATGGGCAAGTCCAAGGGCAACCTCACCGATGAGGAGATCCAGGGCGCGCTGTCGGACATCGATCTGAACGAAGAGCAGTTCGAGAACATCTACATGTTCTTCCAGAAGAGCGGCATCGAGATCGCCGAAGAGCATGTATCCGAGGTCGACATCGACGACGTGCCGCGCGACGAGCCGGTCGATCCGGACGCGGTGGTGGAGGACGTGCCGGAGGACGCGGTCGCGGAGGTTGTCGCGGTCGCGAAGCCCGCCGCCAAGACCGCCGCGAAGCGTAAGCCGCGCCGCAAGACGGACACTGTGGCCTCGGCGCCACTCACGAGCGACCCCGTGCGCATGTACCTCAAGGAGATCGGCAAGGTGCCGCTGCTCACGGCGCGTCAGGAAGTCGATCTGGCCATGAAGATCGAGGCGGGCCTGCTCGCCGTCGATCAGCTCGATGAGGCCGCCGGGAAGGGCGTCAATCTCGAGCGGCCAGAGCAGCGTCGTCTCGAGCGCCTCGAGCGCATCGGTGTGGACGCCAAGAAGCAGCTGGTGGAAGCCAACCTGCGCCTCGTGGTCAGTATCGCCAAGCGCTACGTGGGACGCGGGATGCTCTTCTTGGATCTCATCCAGGAAGGCAACCTCGGTCTCATCCGCGCCGTCGAGAAGTTCGACTACGAGAAGGGCTTCAAGTTCTCCACCTACGCCACGTGGTGGATCCGTCAGGCCATCACGCGCGCGATCGCCGACCAGGCGCGCACCATCCGCATCCCGGTGCACATGGTGGAAACCATCAACAAGCTCATCCGCATCCAGCGGCAGCTGCTCCAGGAGCTCGGGCGCGAGCCCACCCCGGAGGAGATCGGCGAGAAGATGGAGATGAGCGCCGAGCGCGTGCGCGAGATCCTCAAGATCAGCCAGGAGCCCGTCTCGCTCGAGACGCCGATCGGCGAGGAAGAGGATTCGCAGCTGGGCGACTTCATCGAGGACGGCGAGGCGGTCGTGCCGCCGGACGCGGCGAGCTTCAGCATGCTGCAGGAGCAGCTCGCCAAGGTGCTCGACTCGCTTTCCGAGCGCGAGCGCAAGGTGATCGAGCTCCGCTTCGGCCTGGAAGACGGGCACCCGCGCACCCTCGAAGAGGTCGGCCGCGAGTTTGGCGTGACGCGCGAGCGCATCCGACAGATCGAGAGCAAGACGCTCTGCAAGCTGCGGCACCCCAGCCGCTCGAGCAGGCTCAAGGACTACCTGGAGTAGGGGAGTCCACCCACGGAGACGAACGAAGGCCCCGCAGCTGCGGGGCCTTCTGCGTTGCCCTCGATCGCACCTGTGACGTATACTTGAGGCGCAAGCTGTACGTCAGGAGGCACGATGAACACGAAGCTGACCCTGCGCATGGACGATTCGGTGATCCGCGGAGCGAAGCGCTACTCGGCCAAAGCGGGGAAGTCGGTCTCGCAGCTGGTCGAAGACTACCTTGCCGTGTTGTCGCGCGAGGCCGGGTCCTCGGAGGACACGCTGCCTGCGGTGGTGAAGTCGCTCTACGGAGCGCTTGCCGGTTCCGGCGTGTCCGAACAGGACTGGTACGCGCACCTCGAGGAGAAGCACCGGTGAGGGTGCTCTTCGACACGAACGTCGTGCTCGACGTCCTCCTTGCCCGGGAGCCGCACGCACTTCCGGCTGCACGACTGTTCGCGGCCGTCGTGGATGGTGTGCTTGAGGGAGTGTTGTGCGCCACAAGTGTCACGACGCTGGACTACCTGGCCTCGAAGGCGGCCAGCGCCCGGGTAGCCCACGATCTGCTCGATGTCGCACTCGGTATCTTCGAGATCGCCCCTGTGAACGGCGCTGTCCTGCATCAGGCGCTCGGCGGTCGCGGGCCCGACTTCGAGGACTCCGTGATCGCTGCAGCTGCCGCGGCTGCCGACGTGGACGCGATCGTCACGCGCGATCCAGCCGGTTATCGGTATGCGGCGATGCCGGTGATGTCTCCGGAGGAACTGATCGCCGTCATCCACGCCACGCGTGACCATGTGGAGATCGTTTCGATCTGACGTGGCTGTGTGCCCCGAATGCAGAAGGCCCCGCAGCTGCGGGGCCTTCGGTGTTCACTGGCTCCTCGGGTAGGACTCGAACCTACAACCCTCCGGTTAACAGCCGGATGCTCTGCCAATTGAGCTACCGAGGAGTATCGGCTGCGCCTCGTGAGGCGCGGCTTGCGATTATACGGGTCGGGTCGAAGCTCCGCAACACGCGATGAGATGTGCCGTTCGGGGGTATATGTCCACCAACGAGTACGCGACCGTTCGGTTGCGTTCTGCGATTGTTGTCACAAGTCCATCGACCAGCGTTGAGGGGGAAGTGATGCGACGAATACTGAGATTCCGTGCAGTAGCCGCTCTGATCGTCGGTGTGCTCCTGGCTGCGGCCGTTGTTGCACCGATTTCGGCTTCTGCGATCCCGGCACCTAACCAGGCCATCTACCGCTTCTACAATCAGGGCACGGGGGCGCACTTCTACACCAACTCGGTGGCCGAGCGTGACCATGTGATCGCCACGTGGCCCATGCTCTTCACGTACGAGGGTGTGGCGTTCTACGTGTACGACGAGAGCATGTTCTTGGAGGAGGCCAGTGCCTCGGGGGTCAGCCTGCTGCCCACCTCGCCGGTCTATCGCTTCTTCAACAAGCTGAACGGGTCGCACTTCTACACCCTGTCGGCCGAAGAGGCCGACATGGTGATAGCGAAGTTCCCGGGGACGTTCAGCTACGACGGTGTCGGATTCAGCGCGTATTCCGCGCCGGTGGAGTACATGCCGCTGATGCCGGTGTATCGCTTCTACAACACGGAGAATGGGTCCCACTTCTACACGATCTCGCCGGATGAGAAGGCGCTCGTGCTGCTGTACTACGGGGGCAAGTACCGGTTCGAAGGCGTGGCGTTCTATGCGATGAGCGGGTACCTGGGAGGCGACTAGATGTGCAGGGCCGTTCAGCGATGAACCGGCCGTCTTAGGCGAGGCACCTATCGATTGCGATGAGGCGAGGAGGAGCGATGCAGAGGACAGGAACAAGAATCATCACACTGATCGTGCTGGCGGCCGTGCTGGCAACCGTGATGGCGGTGGCGACCCCGGCATTCGGGCAGACCAACAACGAGGTCACCGTCTACCGCTTCTACAACCAGGGCACGGCGACGCACTTCTACACCGCATCGGTGGAGGAGCGCGACATGGTGATCGCCACGTGGCCGACGGTGTTCACCTACGATGGACCCGCGTTTGTGATCTTCGAGGAAGGCTGGTTCCCGCCGGAGTACGAGCCGCCGCGCGCGCCGGTCTATCGCTTCTTCAACAAGGTGACCAAGGCTCACTTCTACACCATCTCGCTGGACGAAGCCAACATGGTGATCAGCAAGTACCCGGCGGTCTACACGTATGACGGTGTCGGTTTCGAGGCGTACACCGAATCCAACGAGTACGTGTCGCTGGTGCCGGTGTACCGCTTCTACAACATGAACAACGGCTCGCACTTCTACACTGCATCTGCGGTGGAGAAGGCGATCGTCCAGATCCAGTACCGTGACACGTATCGCTACGAGGGAGTCGCATTCTTCGCGATTCCCTACGGCTACTACTACTTCGCCAGGCTGTAGCTAACCACACGATCGCGTCACAGCGACGCCGTCCCACATGGGCGGCGTCGCTTGCGTCTCGAGATGATCTGCGTGTGCGCTCGCGCTCCTAGAGGCGGCTGTGACGGTCTCCGGGGTGCGACCTTTGCTTCGGCAGGCGTTTTGAGCCGGCTTACCGTCCGTTGCGGCCACTCGTGTACGATCCGTCTCCGCTGGAGGAGGGGGCGGGTAGGGTGGGACGCACGGCGAGGCGGAGGACGGTCGGCGCGTGGCTCGAGGAGTGGCTCGCCGTGTACGTCTACCCGCGCATGCGCGACGGCGAGCTGGCCGGCGGTACGGTCGCCAGCTACCGCGGGCACGTGCACCGCTACCTCATCCCCGAGCTGGGGACCATCGAGCTCCGACGGCTTGGACCGGAGCACGTCACCGCTCTCTACCGCCGGATGGGTGCACCGAAGGCCGAGGGCGGCTACGGACTATCCGTACGCACGCGGGAGCTGACGCATGCGACGCTGCGCATGGCGCTCGATCGCGCGGTCGCGCTGGGGCACGTGAAGCGAAACGTGCTCGTGGAAGGGCAGGGGGTCGACCGACCCCGGGTGCGACGGCGGCGCGTCACCGCGCTCGAGCGGGACGAAGCGGTGATGCTGCTCTCGACGCTCGCAGCGGATCCCGGCGCCGGACGTCGGTTGTTCGTGCCGGCACTGCTTGCGCTCACTACCGGGATGCGGCGGGGCGAGATCCTCGCACTGCGGGTGAGCGACATCGACCTGCCTGCACGCAGCCGTTCGCGAGCGCTCGGTAGACTCACGGTGGCGCGCACGTGGGACAAGAGCGTCGACCCCACGCTGCCGTACGCGCCGATCGAGCGGTATCGCGTGCGCGAGTGGCCCAAGTCGGGGCGAGAGCGCTACATCGATCTGCCGCCCGAGGTGGTACGAGTGCTGAGGGAGGCGCTTGCGGAACGGGCGAGGGTGAAGCAGGCAGCTGGTCCGGATTGGCAGACCGGCGGGCTGCGCTGCGACGGCACGTCGATCGAGTGGGGCGAGCTCGTGGTGTGTGACGCGTACGGGCGTCCATGGTGGCCCGACTCGTTTTCGAGCGCATGGTATCAATGGTGCAAGGCCGCGGGCTTCTCATGCCGCTTCCACGACTTGCGCGCAACGTCGGGGTCCATTGCGCTTGCGGCGGGCATTGACGCGGAGGCGGTGAGCGAGCGGCTCGGCCACCACTCGGCGGCGTTCTTCCTCGAGCACTATGCCAAAGCGTTGCATACGGCCCGCGCAGCGGATGCTGGTATCATGGGCGAGTTGGTCTCAGAGGCACTCGCGCACCAGACGGGCCCGTAGCTCAATGGTGGAGCAGGGGACTCATAATCTAAGCCCACCGTGTGAAGCCCTGCATTGAGGCCCATTCTGAGCACGAATCAGCGCATCTAGTGACACTGAAAGCACGCGCTGTCAGGCAGTTCGGCACCAACTCGGCACCAAATCGGGGCGTTCAGTTCCCGTTTACATCTGGTTGATACTGACCGGCTAGAGTGACGATCATGCGCCCGTCAGTCCCCTCTGGCGGGCGTTGTCACGAGCGGAGGCCCCGGAGGGTGTTCGCCCTCTAGGGCCTCTACGCCGTGCCTCGTCAGCAACGCGATTGTAGCACCCCTCTTGCGTTCTGGCATCACTCGGCGTATAGGTTGTGGCATAGGTTCCAGCATCACTTGAGGGGGTGTGCTGCATGACAGACGAGAAGGTGCGCGAGAACAAAGTCCGACGGGCGGCAGAGCGGCAGGGGCTTAAGTTAGTGAAGTCACGTCGCCGCGATCCGCGCGCGCTCGACTTCGACAAGTGCGCCCTCGTGAGCGTGCGGGACGGGCGTAGCGTGTTCGGCCGTACAGACTACGTGCAGGGGCCGACGCAGAACACCGCCACGCTCGAGGACTGTGAGCGATACCTGGACGCGACCGCCGAGTTCGGATGGTCGAACACCGCGGAGTTTAAGACGCTCATCCTCTCCGCGCGTGAGGTAATGGAGCGCTGGGATATGGACGAACCCGCCGCGCTGCGCATCCTCGGCTACCACCCGCTGGATGACTTTCAGTGCATGGTGGACGCGCACGGCAACCTCTATTGGACCGTGGGTAAGGTGCAGAAGGCCGAGGCCGAGTATGGCGATCTCATCGCCGCGAAGGATTGGGACGGGTTCGTGCGGCGCAGCGCCAAAGTGTATCGGCTCGACCGCACGGATCCTCGGACGGGTGACACTATCCGGGGATTCCAGCGTGGCGAGAACCTGAAACGCCCGCCTATTGTGAAGCTGTAGGGGGGCGACAATGGGGACTCTTTGGCAGGACCGCCGCGCCCTGCGCACCGTCCGAAACAGCGTCGTGTGGATCGCATCCGTCGTGACACCGCTCCCGCTCGTGCGCACCATCCCTACCGAGACATTGGGCATCGCTGTCGCCGGCGCCGTGGCCGCGCTGCTGTTCGTCTACATCTCGCTGTACGCCGTGACCGTGCGCTACTAGATCAGCCTTCCCGTGCCGGGACGTAAGGGGATGCGCCTCGAGGGTTGGGGCGCATCCTGCGTGCGGGGTAGAACTTGCCGTCGGTGCCGGTGACGCGCTTGGGTGATTCCAGGTTCGTAGCGTTACGAACCTCCTTAATGTCGAGCCGCACCGTGCCCTCAGTGACTCCGAGAGCCTTGCCGATAGCCACCCTGGAGTGCCCCTCCTGCCACAACGCAGCGACAACCTCACGCCGCTGTTCGCGGGGAAGCTGGCGGCGGTCCTGGTTGAGGGTACGGGCGATGTGGACGTGATGACGCCCCGAAGGCTTGCGACCCTCGGGGCGTCTAATCCCTGGCACGAGATCACCACGAGCATACGCCGCGCACGCTCACCGCTGCAAGCCCTCGCAACGTGCGAATGGGAGCGATGCCTAACCCGAACGGCAACTCGCCTTAGAACGCGCTACAGAGCCTCACAGGGCGAACATACGTTCGATAGGCTGCGACGGTGACGAGCGCACGATGCTTTATGGGCAGGGAGAGGAAATCGGGGGACGCACACGTTGTTGGTTTTCAGAATACACAGCTGTACTCGCTAGCCACAGACGGCATTCCCCCAGGGGGGGTGGCAGGGGGGGGGTGTAGCGCGCATGGGCGGAGTGTATGCACAAGCTATGCACACCGTGACGCCCACGATCAGCGGCCGGGTACCACCTGTTGTGGTTGGTGCGATTATGCAGGGTATGCAGTCTGCTCAGTGAGGCTCTGACCTGCGCATACTCGGCTAGGTTTACAGAACCTTCATTATCTCCACTGTGATATTCTGCCCGTTTTATGCATTACGTGCATGAGGCTCTGAGGGCTGATGTGCGGGCTTCTTTCTTGGAATCCGCGTGCTCGGGCGGTGTCTCTCCCTAGCCCTCTCTCATCGCCCCTCGCATCGTACAACGTCGCCACAACGCAAAGAAGCGGGACCCCCGGTGTTATCCGAGAGTCCCGCCTGGTGCGCTCGTGACGCGGGCTGTCAGCGCGGTCACGTTTGCGCGAGTGGTCGTCTAGAAGAGGTTCGGGAACATCGCGCGCACTCTCGCCGCAACCGCAGCGCGGATGAACCCGCCGGGGTTCGACAGGAATTCGAGCACGTCCACCGGATAGCCGCACAGATCGCGTAGCGCCGCAGCGAGCCGTGCGATGTCCGATGCGCTCGGCCCGGACGATTGCGTAGGTGCAGGGTGCGTTGAGCTGCTGCTGGCAGGGTACGTGCCGAGGTGGGGCATGCGCCTAGCTTCGCGCTGCCAGGCCTCGGCGATCTCTCGCTTCTCGGCGTTGGTGAGTCCGGCCACGGTTATTCGCCTCGACCGGCGTTGAACGCTGCACGGCTGCTGCTGGACGTCCGCTCGGGGAGCGGCCCCGCGTCCGATAGTGCGTCCCTCGCGGACATCTCGAGAACGTCATTCAGGCTGAACGGAGAGCCGTCCGGAAGCAGCGGGTTTTCCTGGCGCGCCGCGTCCTCGTGCCACTTGGTGAGCATCGTCTCCGCGTCGTGCGCCTCCTGCCACTCATCATCGAACGTCCAGACCGGGATATCGAGGTGGCCGCCGATGGCGTCCGCTTCCGAGTGATCCCCGCGCCGCCGAAGCTCGGCACCGATGGCCGCCAGCACTTCGGGGTCCGCGTGCAGCGGGTCGTTCATCATGCCGTCGGCCTTCTTCACGAGGTCCGCCGTGCGAGTCGCCATCACTCTGTTCTCCATGTTCATAAACCTGTTCAGGCGACCGACGGCCTCCATCTGCGTGCTCGGCGCCTTGTCCTGGTAGCGGCTCTCGACGGCTTCACGGGCGCGGCGAGCTGCGCCGGCCGCCGCGCCCGCCTCCGCGAAAATGGCCGCACGGAGCTTCTGTGCCCGCTCGGCCTTCATCGCCTGGAGGCCGCCGCTGGTGGCACCGCGGCGCTCGGCTTGATCGATGCTCCAATACGCGGAGCGTGCATCGGTACGCGCCTTGTTGAAATTCGGTGTGAAGTCAGCCATTCTGGTGCTCCGTTTCGTCGTCGTTTGCATCGATGCAATCAGCGACCACGCCGTTGATGCACTCGGCGATCACGTCGCTCAAATCTGCGAGCTCGTCGGTGTCATCTTCGAACGGCACCCCGGCGATGGTCGCATCGAATAGCGCGAGTTCTCGCTGTAGTTCCGCCTGCTCCTCGGGCGTCATCTTGGTGAAGCCGAGGCGCTGAATCTGGTTGGGCCGAGGCTTCGGCATCACTCGTCCTCCTGCTCATCCGGGGTCGGGGTGTCCGCGGCTTGGGCGGCATGGGCGTCGCGCAGGATTGCCTCGATGTCGCGGGCGATGTCGGCGCTGCTCCGCGACATATCGGGAACCGCTTCTGCGCGCCCCCGGAATCGCTCGAGCTTGTCCACGAGAATTCCCAATCCGACCGGCAGATCGCGTGGTGCGATGTTCCTGACGTTCGCTTCCAAGCGCTCGAGATAGGCGTCAACGATGCGCGCCAAGCGTGGCTCGACACCTTCCGCGGCTTTGGCCACGAACTCACGAGCATCATCGCGCTCTTCGCCGTCTGCTTCCTCGCGCCAGCGTGCGAGCGTCTTTCTGCTGTAGCCTGATGCCCTCTCGGCGGCGGCAAGGCTGCCGAAGAGCTCCACGGCCGCAAGGCCGGTGACACGATCTTGGTCGCTGTATCTCTTACCGCTCACTCGGGTGCTCCTTTCGAGTCGTCGTCCGAAGCGAACCCGGAGCCGTTGCAGTCGGGGCATCGGATCACCGAGTCGTCATCGAAGAAGATGTGCGCCATGCCTTCGCACCGGGGGCACTGAGGGCGCTCCACTCGCGGTGCCGGCGCTGGCAGGGGGTGCGAACTACTGAGGCGCGCGTCGAGCAGCCTAGGCCATGAGCGCACCTCGAAGCCGTCACGCACCTGGGCGATGAGGCGGTCCACTTCGGCTGCAAGCCTGCCGATGCCGTGGCGCTCACTGAGCATCGATGCGTCCGATGCAGAGAGGTTGCCACCAGTGGCGTGAACGATCTCATCAAGCCGTCCACCGTCGTGTTCTAGGGGTTGGCTTGGCTTATCTACTCTCTTCTTATCTACTCTCTTCTTATCTGCATCGCCGTCGGGAGTGCCGTCGGGAGTGCCGTCGGCATCGCTGTTGGCCTTGCCCCACTTCTTCAGGGCCTTCTGTCGCTGCATCTCACTGAATGCGCCTATCTCGGCTGCTGAACGCTGCCAAGCGAGGTAATCGTGGATTGCGTAGCCGTCCTCGGTTGGGGTCCAAAGGCCCACGCGCACGAGCTCTTCCGCATCCCTTTTCCATGTGGTACTTGCGGTCAGAATCCGCATCGCCTTTTGCGGAATACGGCCGTCGGTTAGATGCGCATCGGCATAGCAGAGGCCCAGAACGTACAAGCCGACGGCGGCGTTGTGGCGCTTCTGGTCGAGTTCGAGAACCTTGGCATTGCCGGGGAACGATGAGTCAATGCGGATCCAGCTCACGCGATCACCGCCTGCTCGCGTCGAGCGCCATTCGCGCCGTTTCGCGAGCCTGCCGGGCGAGGCGTGCAACGTGGTCGCATACGTCGTTGAGCGCGCCGTCATCGTTGGCCCTCATCAAGATGCCGTGCGCCTCGATCAGCGCATCGGCGGCCGTAGCGGCGCGCTGGGCGCGTGTAGGGGATGGGTTGTCGGTCATGATGCTTCTCCGATCAGCCGCACGATCGCGGCCTTGGGTATGACGGTGCGTCGCCCAAGACGGACGGCAGGGATCTCCCCTGACCTCGTGGCGGCGTACACGCTGCTGTCGCACCGTCTGAGGACGAGTGCGGCCTCGTGGACCGTCATGAGGTCGGGGAGGGAGTCGAGGAGCGGGATGGCCTCAGTCACCATCGGTGTCCTCCTCTACAAACAACTCTTGCGCACACTCGGCGTTATGGCCGATGGCCTCAGCGATGCGGACAGCCCAGACTGGATAGGGCCTGACCATCCCTGACTCGATGCGCCCGTACTCGGTGGGGCTGATGCGTGAGCGACGGGCGACCTCGGCGCGGGAGAGTCCGAGTCCCTCCCTCTTGCGGCGTAGTTTAAGCATGGTTCCTCCTCTCGGGACTTGACGCAAGGATGTGACGGTACTATCATCCGTATCGGTAACGTTCCTGAGTGAGAGGACGGAACGGTGACGAGCGAATACGAGGTAGGCCGTGACGCAACGCTTCGCGCTGAAGTCGCTCGTCGGCTGAAGTGCGACAGCATCCCCGATGACGACTGGCGACGGCTGCGCGTCTTGGGCGACTCCCCCGAGGATCTAGCGGTTCGCTACCGCTTCTGGGTCAGGAGCGGCCTGGCTGCTCGTCCAGTGACGGTGCCTGACCGCTGGGTGAGGCACTCAGCCGAGGTCCTCGAATCGTGCAGGGCCCAGCAGCAGCGGATGTTGGATCTCTTCAATCGCGACACTCCCGTAAGTCTCAGCGAGCTCGGGGAGTTCCTTCGCGTGCAGGGCGACCTCCGGCGGGATAAGAGTCCCGAGGTCGAGTTGCCGTATCCGTCCCCTGACGGACAGCCGAGGACGATGAGCATCAGCACGGGACTCGTGACTGGGCCCGACCTCTGGGATAGGGAGCGATGGTCGCCGCTGTGGAGGCTGCTGTGGGAAGCCGAGGGGCTGTCGATGCAGCACGGCTTCGAGGTATGGCAGATGGTCGGCTACCTCTTGTCTGACGAGCAATACGTCCTCCCGTGGATCTCAGTCGGCGCTCGTACATACAAAGTGAATGACACATCGCGGGTGACGTTCGAGATCATCGTGCCGTTCCCGGACATAGATCCTCGGGACGTGGCAGATGCGTACCGCGAAGCGCGGGACGGGATGCGAGGGCAAGTGCCCATGCGTATGACGAGGGCGGAGCGAGTCGCGCGAGTCAGGGAGTTGATCTCCTCGATGGGCAAGCGGACGTACAGCGAATACGCCGAGGCTTGGAACGCGAGCCCGGACGTGCATCCGGCGGACAGGTTCGCGGATGCCGCGAAGATGAACGCCTGGGTGCGCCGTCAGAAGCATGATGGGAAGTGGTCGTAGTGATGCCCACCGACGAGCGGCTCACCGACGACCAGAAGCGACTCGTGGAGAGTTGCCAGGGCCTTGTACGCAGCATCGCGTCAACAAAGCGCGCCACCACCGACGCCGAGTTCGATGATCTCGTGTCGGCCGGCAACGCGGCACTGTGTCGCGCGGCGAAGAAGTACGACGATGCGCGCGGGGCGAAGTTCTCAACGTATGCGTACAAGAAGATCAAGGGCGCGATTCTCGATCGCATCGCTGAGGTCCGGCGAGTCAAGAGCACCGAGTATCCACAAATGGATGTCAGGCGCTCGGCGGTGGATCCCGATGACTATGCGTTCAGTCGAGTCCTGCACGACGATCTCGCTTGCGCACTGGATCGCCTGCGGGACGATGAGCGCGCCGTGGTGTCGCTGCTGTTCGGCTTCGACGGCTCAGGTAGGCGGACGATCACCGAGGCGAGCGAGGCGCTCGGATGGTCCATTGAGCGCGTGATGCTCACTGAGTCGGCTGCCCTCGATGAGTTGCGCGAGCAGGTGCCGCATCTGGCGGACTACTTCGATGACTGGGAGGCGTGATGAGATACCACGTCGAGCCCTACAGGCGCCGCGTCGATGGTGAGTGGAAGGCCGTCCGCAATCGCCAGAAGGTCGTTATCGACCTCGGGATGCAGCCGGACCATGCGACGGGCAAGATGAAGCGCACGCGGGAGATCTACTACTTCGAGGGCGGCAAGCGCGAGGCCGAGGCCGATGCACAAGCCCGCGTCGAGAAGATGATGAGCGGGTCCGGGACTGTCGCGCCCGTTCACGGCACTGTCGGGGAATGGCTCGATGAATGGTTGAGGGTCTACATCGAGCCGAAGATGCGCGACGGACGGCTCGCTGCATCCACCGTCACGAGCTACCGAAGCATCGTTCGCCGCTACCTGAAGTCCGAGTTGGGCGACACGCCGCTGAAGGGTCTGAAGCCGGAACACGTCACCACGATGTACGCGAAGATGCAGAAGCCCAAGCCCGAGGGCGGCTACGGTGTCTCGCTGCGCACTCGTGAGCTCACGCACGTCACACTGAAGTCCGCGCTCAAGAAGGCCGTCGAGTTGGGGCGGGTCCGCTACAACGTCTTGGACGATGGGCAGGGAGTCGACCGCCCGACGCTGCCCAAGGGTGAGCGCAAGCGCCCAGTGAACGCGCTCGAACGCGAAGTCGCTGTCGGGCTGATGGCCGCACTTGCCGCTGACAGCGGTATAGGATCGCGGCTGTATCTCCCGGCACTGCTCGCGCTCGTGACGGGGATGCGCCGTGGCGAGATCCTGGCGCTGAGGCGCGACGATGTGACGCTGCCGTCCGAGTCCGACACTGGGGCACTGGGGCTCATCACCGTCCGTCGCGCATGGGACAAGGAGGCGGTCGAGGGCGGCAGGTCGCCAGTCGAGCGATACCGCGTGAAGGAGTGGCCGAAGTCCGGCGCCGAACGTGCGGTCGACGTGGCGCCCGAGGTCGTGACGATCCTGCGTGATGCGATGAAGCGACAGGACGAGCTCAGGGAGGCGGCAGGGGAGTTGTGGTTCACGTCCGCCAAGCGGGCCGATGGTACGGTCCTGGAGTGGGGCGACCTCATCATCACCGACGACCACGGCTTCCCGTGGTGGCCGGACTCGTTTTCGAGCGCGTGGAAGTCGTGGTGTGACGACAACAGCATCAAGTGCAGGTTCCACGATCTCCGGGCTACCTCGGGCTCACTCGCGCTAGAGGCCGGCATCGATCCTGAGACAGTGAGACAGCGACTCGGGCATCACTCGGCGGCGTTCTTCTTGGAGCGGTACGCGAAGCCCATGCGCAAGGCACAGGAGCGCGATGCTGGTATCATGGGTGCGCTCGTGGCGGGCGTGGTGCCCGATGTTGGTGCCGAGGATGAGGCAGGGTAGAAGCCCTCTCGTGCAGAATCCCGGCACTTCGGCACCAAACCTCGGCACCAAACAGGCACCAACATGAGGCGAGAAACCAAGAACCAGCAGGTCAGAACGTCACACGGGCCCGTAGCTCAATGGTGGAGCAGGGGACTCATAATCCCTTGGTTGCAGGTTCGAATCCTGCCGGGCCCACCAAATCGCATTCTAGAGAGGCCCCCCGCGTGTGTGGGCCTCTTCGTCATGGCGGGTCCCGAGGGGATCCAAGGAGGTGCCGAGGAGTTCGCACATCTGCTACCGGGGGGACGGAGGCCCTACTGACGGAGTTCGCAAGAATGCGAACAGCGCCGTCAGCAAGTGTGCGAACCCACACGAATGAGGGTTCCTGTCCGAGTGCGCACCGATGCGAACGAGGTAGTTGGAGGTGATCAAGAGTCCGGCAAGGTTTGGCTGAGGTCCCGCGCGTATGGTGCTGTGGTCAGTACCAACGACCACCGGGGTGGGCCCATGATCACCGCTGTGTCAGCTTGTAGGGTGTTACCGTGTGTGGTAACGTGGCATCGTGGGTAAGGTGCGCCGGGGTAACCACATATTCGTGAGTTGGATCGGCGATCACGGGCACCATGTTCACGTGTTTCGAGATGGCAGGCTCATCGTGAAGTGGGATCTGGACAACAAGTCCCCGATCGAAGGTCACATGACGGGGCGCATCCGTTCTCTGATCGATGAGCTCGAAAGGGAAGGTCGGCTGTGAGGATCGAGTCAGTCAGAGCGGACGCGGAGCAGCAGGTCTTCGTCGTGCGAACGTGGCGCGGTTCGTACTCTTTCCCGTATGGCAAAGCGGACCCGGCACCTGACATGGGCAACCCCGTCAGCGATCTCTACGTCGACGAGGAGCTTGCGCTGGAAGGTTTCACCTACCGGCTCGCTTCCGGACATGAGGGGTCTGTGGTGGTGGACCAGGTCCTCGACTATAACCAGGATCCTGCCTATATGAGGAACATGCTGCTCTACAGGCTCACACTTGAGGCTCAACGGCAGCTACGGGCGACGAGTCTATCTAAGCGGGAGATCATCCGCCGCCTCGGCACGTCGCCCGCGCAGTTCTATCGTCTGATCGACCAGACGAACTCCACGAAGTCGATCGACAAGGTCCTCTCCCTGTTGCAGGTGCTCGGGTGTGACGTCCAACTCGTCGTCCATCCGTGCGGCAGGGACTCGGGCGAGGGCGAATCTGGGCACGTGGCGTACGGGTAGTCGCCGGATCGCCCTCCTGCGGCTGACCATCGCCGGGGGAAGGTCCCGCGCCTCCCGGGCCACAGGTCCGAGCCCATCTTCTCAACCAGATAATCACTGAATGCCCCCTCAGCATCTCTCCCGAGACGGCTGTGGGGGCGTTTGCGGCTCGGCGATGTCATGTTCTGTGTATGCAATCGATCTTGTGAGGATAGATTGTGTGCACCAAACATGATTGTGTTTCCGGACGGCTGTCACGCGGGACACGGAAGATGTCTCCTTGTGACAGTTTGTGTGTCACAATTGACAGCGCAACTGTCATATGCGACACTCCATCTGTCCCGGAGTGACAGGATGTGTGACTGAAATGACAGCGCGAGACATTCCATCGACTTTGGCCCCGTTGTTGGAGCTGCTCGAACTGGAGCAGCCGCGGGTTGTCACGACGGCCGACCTGCGGACCCTGGCCACAGAAGCCGGTATCAGCTGGCCAGTCGACCTGGTTGTCCGGCGGCTCCGGCAGCGAGGTTGGCTGCTCGACTTGCAGACACGCGGTGTTTGGGAATTCGCTCCGGCCGCTCGGGCAGGCGCCCTTGGGACCGGCGATCCCATGATCGAACTGCGGGCAGCGCTGAAGAAGAATCCAGACGCGCCGCTCGCGGTAGGGGCCGAGTCGGCTGCCTACCGTCTCGGGCTCTCCAGCCGACGCCCCGATCGCGAAGTGATCGGCGCCCCGAAGGAGATTCGCCTGCCGAGGGCACTTCGGCAGTTCAGAATCGCCAGATGGACGACCCAACACGTAGTGCGACGGGACGACTTGCCGGTGTGGAGAGTCGCGACTCTGCTTGCCTTCATGGCCTCTCAACCTGCGGGCTACCATGATTGGCCGAACGTGGGGGAGTGGATTGCTGCTGCAGCGAATGAAGTCCCGATTGATGACCTTACCGAGGAACTGTCGGGCCGACCACGGGCCGCTTGGGCCCGCGCAGCATACCTGCTGGACCGTGGCGGTCGTCCCGATTTCGCGTCCCAGCTTCTGGACGGCGCTCCTGACGGAAGAGGACCGTACTACATGGGAAGCCGGAAGGCTCCCGGGCGGTACTTCAAGGAATACGACCTCGTCGACTCCACGGGCATGGAGGTCGGCATCGAATGATCACCGAGGGCTACCTGTTACGTCACTGCCAGGGCCGCCCCGGAGGTCGCGGGCCGGCCATCATCGACATCGCCCAAGATCACCTGCTCTACTACCTTTCCGAACAGGGCTTGTTTGACCTCGGGCTTTCGCTCAAGGGCGGCACGGCCATACGGAAGTTCCGTGCAGGGAACGCGGGCCGCTTCTCTACCGACCTGGACTTCGCCGGCGTGAGTGATGCGCTGGCGGACTTGATGGTCGACGCCATAGACGGAGCGCGAGTCGGTCAGTTCGAGTTCGGGACCGCTCCAATCGACGGCACACGACGGTTGCAGCTTCTGATTCGCAGCCCCTTCGGGGAGATCGAGGTTCCCGCCCGGCTCGATCTTGGTCGAAGACGACTGTGGCTTCAGCCCGAGGTCCTCTCGGCATTGCCACTGCCAATCCATGAGCGCTACGACTTCGCAATCCCGCCCGTCCCTGCCTCCCGAATCGAGGAGGTCATCGCCGAGAAGCTTGCCCGCTAGCGGCGGGGCAGCTTGGCGCGGGACCTGTACGACCTCGCATGGCTAGCATCGCGTCCGTTCGATGAGGCGTTGGTTCGGAGGCTCACAGCGCTCAAGATATGGTGCGATGTCGTTGACGACGGACTAGGGCAGAAGCCGTTCGATCCAGAGGCGATCCTCCGGCCACGCGAGGAGGCCGAGTTCAGGCCTGAGGCGATCGGCCATCTGACGACGCCCGTCGATGTCCCCGGTTGGGTAAGGGTTGTTCGCGAGCGGTTCTCGTTCCTTCGTGATCTCGATGACATAGAGCGTCGGTTCGCGCGCTGTAGCCATGCCGATGAGTGGCATGTGCGGCGGGCGATCGAACAACTCGGGGGCGAGGCGTGACGGCCAAAGGCCAGAACCCCAGGCGCATGCGCCCCGTCTGCTAGAATGTGCGGCGTGTGTTGGGCGGGCCCGTAGCTCACGCGCGAAGTGGCGGCTTCGCGATCGTTTGGCGGTAGTTCGAATCCTGCCAGGCCCCCATCACCCACCACCGGAGAGGCCCCATGGCCGAGCGCAGCAGATCGGCGCGAATGGACCGCGTGCGCGGTAAGCGCAAGCGGGTGTACGCGCTTGTGGCCGTGGCTGCCGCCGTGGTGGTGCTTGTGATCGCTGGCGTTGCGTTCGCGCTCGTGCGTTCGGCTTCGAGCGAGCGCCGCACGGTAGAGGCCGCGATCCCCGCCTCGGAAGAGACGTCGGCGTCTATTGCGTCGAAGGTGGGCACCTCCACCGTGCCCGTCGAGGTCCCGGTGCTCGTGGGCATGCAGATCGCCGAGGCCGAGATGCTCGTGAAGGCAGCCGGCCTCACGCTCGTGAAGATCCCCACGCCGCCCGGCGACGCGGTAGCCGGCATCGTGCTCGCGCAGACGCCTGCGGCGGGTCAGCGCATCACGGTAGACACGCCGGTCGAGCTTGTGTACGCCGATCCGGCGGCGGTGGCGGTGGCCACGGCGGCGCCTTCGTCGGCTCCGGCGGGTGCGAGCGGCTACGTGGTCTGCATCGATCCGGGCCACCAGGGCGTTGCCAACAGCGGCCAGGAGCCGGTGGGACCGGGCGCCACGGAGACCAAGGCGAAGGTCACCGGGGGCGCCAGCGGTGCGGTGACGCGCCAGGCCGAGCACGCCCTCGTGCTCACGCTGTCGTTCAAGATCAAGGAGCGCCTCGAGCGCTACGGCGTGACGGTGGTGATGACCCGCACGACCGCGATGGTGGATATCTCCAACGCGCAGCGGGCGCAGGTGGCCACCGAGGCGGGCGCCGACCTGTTCTTGCGCGTGCACGCCGATTCCAACACCAACGCCGACATCCGCGGCATCTCCACGCTCTATCCAGCGGGCAACGACTGGGTCGAGCCCATCCGCGAGGAGAGCCTGCGCGCGGCGGGCATCGTCCACAACCAGATGCTCGCCTCAACCGGCGCCGCCAACCGCGGCCTCTCGGCGCGCTCGGACCTGTCGGGCTTCAACTGGTCCACCGTGCCGACCGTGCTCGTGGAGGTGGGCTTTCTCTCCAACCCGAACGACGACAAGCAGCTCGCCGATGAGGCCTACCAGGACAACCTGGCCGACGGCATCGCACGCGGCGTGCTCTCGTACCTGGGGGTGACCGAGTAGTGGCCAGGAATCGCCGCGGTGCAGCTCCAAAGCGCAAAGGCCATCCGGTCAGGGTCGCGCTTGTGGCGATCGTCGTGATCGTTGCGGCGGCCGTGATCCTGGGCGAGGCGGGCGTGCTCGGGCCGGAGGGCGTTGCGGCAGAAGACCTCACCCGGGTGCTCATCGTGGCGGCGAGTCCGGACGAGAACGGGGACGTGGTGGGCCAGATCATCACGATCGTAGACGTGACCGAGAGCCCGGCCGCACTCGAGCCGCTGAGCCCGGCCCTCGAGGTCTCGATCCCCGGCACCACATACTCCGCGCTTGCCGACGCGTACGCGTTCGGGGGAGGCGCCGGCACTGCCGAAGCACTCGCGGACGCGCGCAACGAGGCGCCGCTGCCGTACGTGGCGATCAGCGCCGACGAGCTCGCGGCGGCCGTGGAGGCCGCAGGCGGCATGCGTGTCACGCTACCGGCCGACATGAGCGTGTTCGACGGCACCGACCTCTACACGTTCAAGCGGGGCGCGCAGACGCTGAGCGTGGCACGCCTGCAGGCGGTGCTCAAGGGTGCGCCCTACCTTGCCGAGGCGGAACAGCAGGCGCTGGACGCGTCGCTTGCCGAGGGGCTTGCCGCGGTGCTTGCTGCGAATCCCGGCACGCTCGAAGGGGCAACGCGCACCGATCTGGCGCCTGATGCACTGGAGCGCGTAGCGGCGACTCTCTAGGCGAGAGACTGCATCGGCATTGCGCGAACGAAGTCCACGATGTAACGTGACTCGTAGCGACTTCCGGTCGTTAAGCTGATTATGTAGTGCACGAATGCTGGGGCGCGCCTGCGGGTGTGCACCGTTGGATGATCTGAAGGAGCGAACTGATGGCGGACGAGTACCAGGCCACAGATGAGGTCAAGAAGAGCCGCAAGGGGCTCGTGGGCGCGCTCGTGGCGCTCGCGCTCGTCGTCGGCGGTACCGGCTTGATGTACGCCACCGGCTTTGGGCCGTTCGCGCCCGACGAGGCTGAGGTCGTGGAGACCAAGCCCGTCGAGACCGAAGAGGCCGAAGAAGAGGCCGACGACGAAGTCACGCCTGTGGCGAGCCCGGCCACCGTGCCGCTCCCGCCCGCCGAGGCCCAGGAAGTGATGTACTGGGAGCAGGTGGCGAGTGCCACCACCATCGATGACCTCGTTAACAACCAGTTCGTGACCTTCGAGCTCACCGAGGTCGTGAAGTCCACCGAACTCGCCAACATCCGCGTGAAGGCCACGTACCATGACGGCGACGTCATGAACGGATGGCTCGTGCTCAAGTCGTACGAGGGCGCGTGGTACTTCCAGTCGATCACGGCCGATGGCCATACGGTCACCACGCCGGACCTCGGGACTCCGGACGCCGACGTGCTCAAGGCGATCGTGGAGCAGCAGGCAGCCAACCAGGACGTGTACACCGCGATCCTCGACGGCACGTACAACAAGTTCACGGTCGACACGATCGTGGTGGGTTCCGGCGCCAAGACGATCAACATCACGCTCTCGGGTCCCACCAAGACCGGCGACGCGGCAAAGGTCGCCTGCATCAGCAAGGACGGCGGCACCGGCACCCAGTGGTTCATCACCGGGTTCACAAAGTAGCGACCCGCACGGGTCTTGAGCGTATCGGCCGCACGCCACTCCTCGGTGTGCGGCCGAACGCTGTAAGATGATGCAGACCGCGCAGCCGAGCTCAAGGAGCCCCGTGGACGAACTGGACCTCCGCGACTATCTCAACGTGATCATGGCCCGCAAGTGGGTCATCATCCGTACGGCGCTTCTCGTGACGATCGTGGCGCTCGTGTGGAGCGTTCTGCAGCCGCCGGTCTACGAGGGCCAGGCGAAGCTGCTCATCTCCGAGACCGGCTCCGGAGCCGACATCTTCAGCAGCCTGGGGCTCGAGTACTCCAGCCAGCCTGAGCGAGGGCTTCAGACCCAGGTGCAGCTGATGCAGGTACGACCGCTTCTGGAGAACACCATCCGCACGCTCGAGCTGGGTGTCTCGCCCGAGGAGCTTGCCGAGCGCGTTGAGGTTACTGCGGTCGGGCAGACCAACATCGTGACGGTGATGGCGCGCGATGGCGACCCCGAGCAGGCTGCGGCGATCGCGAACACACTCGCGGAGGAATTCGTGGTGTGGAGCCGGAACTACAAGCGTGAGAGCATCACCGATGCCGCCACAGAGGTGGAGACCCGCCTGGGCGTGGCCAGGGAGGAGATCCTCGACCTTGGCCGCACGATCGCCGACGAGGGTAAGAGCGACGAACTCACGGCCGAGCTTGCCATCGCCACCGGCAACTACACCACGCTTGCCGCCAAGCTCGAGGAACTGCGCATCAGCGCTCAGCTGGAGACAGGCTCGGGTCGCGTGGTGAGCCCGGCTGTGGTGGCCGACGATCCGGTGGCGCCCACCCCGCTCCGCAACACCGCTCTCGGGTTGATGCTGGGCCTCATCGTCGGTCTCGGGCTGGCGTTCCTGTACGAGTACCTCGACAACACCATCAAGAGCTCCGAGGAGGCCGAGAAGCTCCTGGGCGTGCCGGTGCTGGGCATCATCCCGGCCGAGAAGTACGAGAAGGACGAACGGCGGCGCGCGAGCATCCTCACGCACCCATCGGGTGCTGCGGCAGAAGGCTACCGCGTGTTGCGCAACAACCTGGATTACATCAACTTCCAGCACGACATCAAGACGCTGCTCATTTCGAGCGCCGCACCTGCGGAGGGCAAGAGCACGGTGGCAGCGAACCTCGCCGCCGGTCTCGCGCAGGCCGGCAAGAAGGTGGTGCTCGTGGCATGCGACTTCCGCAAGCCGACCACCCAGCAGTTCTTCGGGGTCAAGAACCTCATCGGGCTCTCCGACGTGCTCACCGGTGCACATTCGCTCAAGAGCGCGCTGCAGAAGCCGATGGATGGTCTCGACCTCCTCGTGCTCACCAGCGGCAAACTGCCTCCCAATCCGAGCGAACTGCTCGGTTCCGAGAAGATGAAGGGCGCTCTGGACGAGCTCAAGGAGTGGGCCGACTGGGTGGTCATCGACACGCCGCCGCTCCTGGCGGTGGCCGATGGGGCGGCTGTGGTGCGGTACACCGACGGTGTGCTGCTTGTGACCAAGGCCAACAGCTCCACCCGCGAGGCCGTGCGGAAGGCCGGGGAGATGATCGCCAGCGCTGGCGGCCGGCCGGTCGGCTCTGTGGTGTGGGGCCTGGAAGCCGCTGGCGCTCGCGCGGGCTATGGCTACGGGTACGGCAAGGGCACCTACGGCGGCTACTACTCGTACGCCGACTACTACAACACGCCGGAGCCCGACGAGAATCATCGGCGTGGGCACGAGCGAGCAGCCGCATCCGGCTCCGCTGTTCAGAGCGTGTACGTCCCCGCCAAGAGCCCCGGCCGCAAGTTCGCCGAGAGTCTGGGCAGGGTGACGAGTGCGGTGCTGGCAGTGCTGGCCGTGGTGGCGATCGCCGCGCTCGTGGTGTACTTCCTCGACCAGGCGCTCGGGTGGGGAGTGCTGTCGGGGCTGGTGAGCATGTGAGCGAGGACCAACCTTCACGGGGACGGCCTTGCAAGTGCTCGCATTGCCTTTTCGGAGAGCGCAGTCCTGAAAGGGTGCGGCGCCGAGGAGCGAACATGGACTTCCGGGCGGGACGGGAGTTCCTTAAGTGAGCGCGCTCGGCATCCGGCACTGGACAGCCCGACGGGGTCTGCCCGTCCTTTCTGTCGTGCTAGCCGTCTTGCTGGGGATTGCTGTTGTGGTTGGCCCCGAGCAGACTGTCGTTTCGACGCTCATTCTTGTGTTTGCCGTGGCTGCCGTCGTCTGGCCCGATCGAGCGTTCGTGGCTCTTGCTGCGATGACCATCCTGCAGTCGACAGTTGCGCGCCTCGTCGGTCAGGCATCCGTGCTTGGCGTCCAAGTGATGCGAGCGGACGACTACCTGCTCGTTTGGCTCGCTTTCGGATGCGTTCTTCACGTCGCGCTCGAGCGCCGTGAGCTGAAGCTGCCGCTTTGGAGGCCTGCTGCTCTGGTGGCAGCTGCTGGATTGGCGTCGGGCCTGCTGGCGGGTGTTCCGCTAGCCCTCCTTGTCCCAGGGGCGTATCTGGCACTGAAGTTCTGGGTGCTGATAGTGATAGGCGTGAATTCTGTCAGGCAGGAGACTGCGAGTCTTGCTGGCTGGGCGATTGGAATCACGTCAATCGTGGCGCTGGCCGTCGGGGCGCTTGAGTTCGCCGGGCCTACCATCGTCCGTTCACTGTTGCCTGGCTTTTCGAGTGGGATGTACAGGCTGGGACTGCCGGCGGTTCAGTCGCTTTTCCCGCACCCAGGAGTTTATGGATGGTTCATGGCCTTCTCGTCACTGGCCGCGCTTGCGCTCTGGATGCGGGGCGGGAGGTCTCGATATCTGGTCGGCAGCCTCGCCTGTGCAGCAGGGGCGGTGCTCTCGCTGCGACTCAAGCCTTTGCTGGGTCTATTGTTTGCCGCCCTGCTTGGGCTTCTGTTGCTCGCGCCTCCGCGCCGTCGAGCGCTCCAGCTGTCTCTCGGCGTCGCTGTGTTGATGCTGGCGCTAGGGAGTGTGGCATCTAGTGTAGTTGGAGTACAGATTCAGACCTATACCGGGGCTGACGCCGGAGGCAATGCTCGAAATGCGCTGTACCGTGGTTCGCTTGAGATAGCCCGCGACAACTTCCCCGTGGGCGTTGGATTCGGTCGCTTCGGGAGCTACCTTTCAGTCGTCGATTACAGTCCCGTGTATGAGGCGTATGGTCTGTCGACGGTGTGGGGTCTTTCGCGGTCCTACTCGGCGTTCGCTATGGACACTACCTGGCCGTCGATCCTGGGCGAGGGTGGATGGATTGCGGTAGTTGGCTTCATGTGGCTTCTCGGAGTTGCCTTCACCATCGTGTTGACCGCGGCGAGGAACGTGCAATTGAAGGCAGAGGTGCGAGTCGTCGCAACGGTCGGGGTCCTGGTGCTGCTTGAAGCACTTGCGGAGTCCGTCGGCGCGCCTGTCTTCACGCAACAGCCGATGGCAATCCTCCTCGCGTTCCCTGTTTCGTACGTCTTGGCTTCGGAGCAGTGGCAGTGAGCACCAGGCGCAGTGCGGCGCTCGCCGCAACGTCGCAGGGACTCACCCTGGGCCTAGCGGCAATTGCTACGATCATCAGTGCCGCCTGGCTCGGCCCGTCTGCGCGAGGCGTGGTTTCCATGGCAACGACCGCGGGACAGATCGGGGCCGTTCTTCTCGGCCTTGGCTTTAGTACAGGACTGACTGTACTCGTGGCTCGGGGAGAACTGAGAGTGGGATCCGCCGCGGTGGTGACAGTCTGGGTCGCTGCTGCTGCAGGGATTGTCGCGTGGAGCCTCAGGTGGCTGCTGGGTTGGCCGAGCGAGGATCCCCGAAACATGGTGATGGTCTGGCTTCCAATCACCGTGGTTGCGTACCTTCTGGCGAACTTGCAGGGTGGTACGGCTGTCGGGGCGAACCGATTCGAAAGCTCCCTGGCGAATGCCGCGGTCACGGGCTTGCTGATGGCTGTCGGCTACCTGGTTGCATGGCTATACGCACCCCCCAGCGTGGGCACTGCAATGCTGATCTGGAGCTGTGCGCAGTTGTGTGGAGACGCCGTGGGATGGGCTGTGCTGTTAAGAGGAGTCCAGTTTGGCCGTCCCCGAAGACACCAGATGCACGAGCTCATGCGCCTATCACTCAGTGCGCTGCCGGCCTCCGTGCTTGGTGTAGCCACGACACGAGTAGATGTCCTTGCCCTGGGACTTGTGGCGCCAACCGCCGAGGTGGGCCGCTACGCGATCGCGGGTCTAGGCGTGCTTGTCTTGGGAATCGGGCCTTCAGCGATCGGTCAGTCGCTCGCCTCGCGCTACGGAAACGACCTTGACGCTGCCCCGCGCTTGCTGCTGCGGGGTGTGTCCGCAGGACTGGCAGTGTCACTGGGGACGGGAATCGTAGCCGGTCTGGGCATATTCCCGTTCGTGAGACTGGCGCTCGGTCCCAGCTACGCCGGGACCGAGCGGATGTTCCTCCTCCTGATTCCGGGAGCTATCTGCTTCAGCGTCTTTCAAGTGGCGTTGAATTACTTCACCGTGGTTCGCAAGAAGCCGCTATGGCCCGGTCGCATCGCTGGTCTGGCATTCGTGATGGATATGCTGATGCTTGCACTGCTGGCTCCGACCATGGGCGGCTATGGAGCGGCGATAGCATCCACCACCTCCTACGCGGCTGCTGCTGCCCTAACGCTCTTGCACCTTCGTCAGGAGCTGCGCTGGCGGTTCTTGGGCGTTGGGTCGCCAGCGGAGTCTGTCGACGTCTTGGAGAGCGCGGAGTTGCAGGAACGATAGAGTTGTCCGATGTGCTAGAGAGGTGAGCCCAGAGGGATGGCCGTGTCAAGAAGAGTGGCGATAATGTCCAGGCACGCAATAGGGAACTACGGCTCCCTACTGCAGGCGTATGCGCTGCAGACGGTACTGCAGCGGCTGGGTCACGATCCACTCTACGTGGACTACCGGCCGCATTCCGACAACGCGTGGTGCACTTGCCGGACGATAATGAAGGCGTCCAGCAAGTGGAATAGGAATCCTCTGACACGTCTTGCGTACCTTGCAGTGCGAGTGCCGGAGACCGCCTACAGAGACTGGTTGTTCGGTTCGTGGCGGAAGAGACTGCTGAAGGTTACGAATCGCAAGTATCGGAGTCACCGGCCGCTTTCACGGCGCCGCCCGGACGCAGACGTCTACTGCACCGGCAGCGATCAAGTGTGGAATGTTACCGGACGCGGCGTGATTGATCCAGCCTATCTGTTCTGCTTCCTCCCGCCGAATGTACCCCGGTTCTCATACGCCGCCAGTCTCGGCAAGGCAGCGCTCGAGGAGCCCGACGAGCGGAAGCTAAGGGTTGGGCTCAAGCGCTATGCGGCAGTATCGGTTCGGGAGGGGTTTGGCGTCGATACTATCGAGGCGATGGGCTACTCGGCCACACATGTACTCGATCCCACGATGCTGCTGTGCAGTGATGACTGGGCCTCCTTGATGCCAAGCGACACGCCGGAGAGCAGGTACGTTCTGGCATACCAGATGCACTGGACGAAGGAGAGCGACGATTGGGCTAGGCGAGTCTCCGATACCCTAGGACTTGAACTCATACGGATTACCACGAGCTTTCATGACCGAGTTCGCGCTCAGGGCAAGGTGCTGGTGCTTCCAACCGTGGGGGAGTTTCTCTGGTATGTAAGGAACGCCGACCTAGTGCTGACTGACTCGTTTCATGGTACGGCGTTCTCGATTGTGTTCAACCGGCCGTTCCTGGAGATCCTTCCAAGCAAGTACCCACAACGAAACCTGGACCTGCTCAACAGTTTGGGTCTGACGGATCGGGTCGTGACGGTCGCGAGCGACCCAACAGTTGCACTAAGTGGGCTGGACTATCGTCCCGTGAACCAGGTGCTGGATCAACGCCGAGAAGAGTCGCTGTCGTTCCTGCGTGAGTCGTTAGCAGCCTGCGGGAGAGAGGTTGGTCTTGTTGACTGAGCATGTGGCGGCGGTGGTAGACCAGGCGCGCTGCACGGGCTGCGGAGCTTGCGTTCAAACGTGCCCTGAATCTGCGATAACCCTGACGAATCGCGCCGACGGCTTTCTCTATCCCAGTGTGAACGAGGAGGCCTGCACCGCATGTCGGCGATGCTTGAGCGTGTGTCCCGCACACGTCGTGATAGAGGGTCGAGCTCCCTTGGCTGTGTACGCCGCCGTCAATCGGGACAGTGACGTCCTGCTGCGAAGCTCCTCGGGGGGAGCGTTCACTGCGTTGGCCGAGATCGTCTTGCGTGACGGGGGCGTAGTGTACGGTTGCGCCTTCGACGAGCAGTTGAGCGCTCGACACGTGCGTGTTGAAGCGATGCCAGAACTGGATGGTCTTCGCGGATCTAAGTACGTGCAGAGCGACACTGGCCGGACATTCATTGAGGTGAAGGCGGATCTTGAGGCCGGTCGTCGCGTCCTGTATTCAGGCTGCCCCTGTCAAATTGCAGGCCTTAAGGCTTTCCTCAAACAATCCCGGGTGTCCCGGGTGCGCCTGCTCTGTGTTGACCTTGTGTGTCATGGCGTTGCAAGTCGCGAGATGTTTCAGGGGTACCTCTCCTGGCTTTCAGAGAAGTACAGGGGCCGGGTTATCGCGTTTGAGTTCAGGGACAAGTCGCGGGGATGGGGTCTAGTGGGTCGGGCTTCCTTTAGGCGTGGGAGACGGGCGTTCAGTCGCCCCATACATCCTCTGTCGAGTTACTACTATCACCACTATCTGAGAGGCACCGACTACAGGGAGTCCTGTTATCAGTGTCAGCACGCGAATCTGACAAGGCAAGGAGACATCACCCTTGGTGACTTCTGGGGAGTTGAGCGGTTCCATAAAGAAATCCCCTCAGAGCGTGGTGTGTCCCTTCTCCTGCTAAACAGTCCTAGAGCATTGGCTATGGAGCCCGAATTGGATCAGCTTCTACACCTCACTCCGAGTTCTCTTGAGCGCGCCGCAGCCACCAACGATCAGCTCCTTCGACCGGCCATCAGTGATGAGTCGCGTGCCCAGTTGCTCTCCACGTTCCAGAGGGAAGGCGCATCGGGCATCGCTCAGCAGTATCGTCGCGCGCACCGGCGCGACATTGTGGTTGGGTACGTGAAGGCGCGAATTCCGCCCCGAATCCGACGAACACTCCGTAGAGCGCTGGGGAGGAGCTAGCATGCGGCAGTCTCACCCTCGCTGGTGTGATGGGCCGCTAGTACTGAGGGCAGATTGTGTGGGTCGATGCTTGGCTGACCGTGAAATGCGTACCGTCTGAAATGTTGGGGTCTCCTTGAGACGAAGCAGAGCGTACTGAGGCAAGATAGATTCTTCGAAGGGCAGATCGTGGAATTCCCAGGTTTGGCTGGCCGCGGTGATATTGCGGCCTGCGATGTCTACAACACCCACGGCATCTCCGAGCAGACGCTCTACCGCTGAGAGCGCAAACACGGCGACATGAGTCGGCCTGAGATAGGCCATGATTGGTGAGGGAGTGGATTTCAACTCCACGGTGGTCAATCCTTGGATTGACCAGGCTAGTCGTTCGCCGCGATTGTGTTGGTCGGAAAGTCGCGCAGGCTTGGGGGATTAGCATGGTTCGGGCAAGGACTGTGAATGAGGGTCTCGTATCCAGGCACGGCGCTAGCTCACGGTTCTTGGTGAGACTCGCCAGAGCCATCAAGGGCGACCCCGCATTCGACATTGATCCGTCCATCAAGACCTGGTCGCTGATCGTCTTCGCTGTACGCCGGTCGATGATGGCCCTTCGAGGTCTCGTCCTCTCCGTTAGGTGTGCAGGTTGCGCGTTTCCCGTGTTCGTCGGTCGCAGAGTGACGGTGACCAATGCCCGCTGGCTTCGGCTGAGCCCTGGTGTCACTATCGGGGACGGTTGCCACCTTGATTGTCTCGGCTCTATCGGAATCGTCCTCGGGAGGGGCGTGACCCTTAGACCCGGCGTCCGTATCGAGGTCACCAGCGTGCTGCGCGAACTTGGTGAAGGTATCGAAATCGGCGATCGGGTGGGAGTGAGCGAGGACTGCTTCCTAGGTGCCAAGGGTCGCATCGTTATCGGCAACGACAGCATGCTCGGTCCATCTACGAAGCTCATTGCGGAGAATCACTCGTTTGAGCGGACGGACATCCCTATTCGGGAGCAGGGAGAGACACGGAAGGGCATCGTGATCGGAGCGGATTGTTGGCTCGGTGCGAACGTGGTGATCCTGGACGGCGTCTGCGTCGGCGACCATTCGATCGTCGCTGCCGGTGCCGTCGTGACCGAGGATGTGGAGAGTCTCACGGTGGTCGGCGGCGTTCCCGCGCGGACGCTTCGCCGGAGGTCGTGACTCATTGCACACTGGAGTCTTTGCGTCGGCCCCAGCGATGAACCTTCCGTTCATGGAGGCCCAGTGAAAGTCCTGATGGTCCACTCATATCACTACCTACGCGGCGGCGACATGTCCCACGTCTTCTCGCTCACGTCGTTGCTTGAGCAGGAGGGTCACGAGGTCCGCCATTTCGCGATGCACCATCCAGAGAACCTTGAGTGCGAAGATTCGCGGTACTGGGTCGAAGAGATCGACTTCGCGGCGCTGAACGAGCGCAAGACCCTGCGGAGCAGCCTCCGTGTCGCAGGACGTGCCATCTACTCCCCTGAGACGGCGCAACAGCTTTCTCGGATGCTTGACGATTGGATGCCAGATGTAGCGCACGTGCATTCCATCCACGGTCATCTGAGCCCCTCTGTACTCCGTACGCTACGGCACAGACAAGTGCCCGTCGTCTGGACGCTGCACGACTTCAGGCTGCTGTGTCCCAACAGTACGTTCCTCTCGGGGGACGGCGTGTGTGAGCGGTGCGCGGGCGGCAATGTCCTGCACTGCATCACTCGTCGCTGCAAGAAGGGCTCGATCGCCGCTAGCACGGTGGCTGCACTGGAGAGCGCGGTTCATCGGCTGCTGCGCATTCAACGGTGGGTGGATGTATTCGTTGCGCCGAGCATGTTCTTGCAGGGCAAGATGGTGCAGTACGGAGTCACGCCTGATCGGATCGTGTTCGTTCGCAACGGGCTCGGTTCACAGTGGGTTCCGCATCCTGCAAGCATCGGCGGACCGGCGCTGTTCGTCGGTCGGTTGAGCGTCGAGAAGGGTGTGCACACGGTGCTCCGGGCTCTCGCGGCACTGCCCGAAGGACGGCTGGAGGTAGCAGGTGGTGGACCCGAAGAGGGCGCGCTGAAGGAGTTGTCGAAGACGCTCGGGCTAGATGCCCGTGTGAGTTGGCTGGGGCGACTCGGGACGCGTGAGGTCGAAGAGGCTCTGAGCCGTGCTGCGTACGTTGTCGTTCCGTCTCGCTGGTATGAGAACTGCCCGTATTCGGTGATGGAAGCGCAGGCGAGCGGTCTGCCTGTCATCGCCTCCCGTCTGGGAGGCCTACCCGAGCTGGTCGAAGACGGCGTCTCGGGCCTGCTTGCCGACGCCGAAGACGTTCAGCAGTGGGCGGAGCATATGCAGCGGCTGTGGGCCGACCGCGAGTTGGCCGAGCGGCTGCACGCCGGAGCGGTTCGCAAAGCAGCCGAGTACGACCTCGGGCTCTTCTATTCGCGCATCATGGATGTCTACGAGATGGCAATCCGCAGAAGCGAGGCTCGCCGTCGAGGGTGAGCAGGTACTCCGTACCCGACAGGTGTCAGTCAGAAGACTCCAGATAGCCGCTGTAGTCGGTGTCGAGATAGTGGCGAAGGGCATCCTGCCAGGGCCGCATGGTCTCGAGCTGCCGGAGTTGCAGCTTCCGGTTCATAAGCCGCTCGCAGTCGGGCCGGGGGGCGAAGTATGTCTCTGAGAAGTAGTTCGAATCCACCGGTGTCACTGTGATCTGATCAGCAAGACCAAGCTCGCCCACGAGCGTCTGCGCCACGTCGAAGCGGCTTGTCATGCCGGGACACACCATGTTGTAGAGCCCCCAGAACTCCTTCTCCAGCAGCATCCGGGTGTTGTGTGCGAAGTCCCGTGTGTAAGTGGGCGTGCCGAGCTTGTCATCGACCACAAAGAGCTCGGACTTTCCCTGACGGATCTGGCTCATCATCTTCTGGATGAACTTCTTGTCTTTGCGGGGCCCCCCGCCCATCATCCAGCCCGCGCGGCAGATGAGGTACCTGCGGGCGTTCTGTAGCACGTACTGCTCTCCGGCCCACTTGGCGCGAGCGTACGCCCCGAGGGGGTTGGGGATGTCCCAGTCGTCGTACTGGTCCTGCTTCCCGTCGAAGATGCCGGCGGTACCGATGTACAAGACAGGGATATCGAGTTCGTTTGCGATGAGGACGGCGTTCTCGACTGCGATCGCATTCGTTGCATAGGCGTCGTCCGGATGCGTTTCGCAGTACTCAAGATCGGTGAGTGCGCCGAGATGGAACAGGTAGTCAGGAGCGAATTCGCGAACATCCTCGCGATAGCGATCGAAATCCCGGAAGTCGAGGTACGTGAGCCAGTCTTCGTTGACGTCTTTGTCGGTGCACTTCAGCTTGAAGGCCGGCTCGAACTCTTCGTAGAAGGCGCTGCCGAGCATCCCGCCCGCACCTGCGATGTAGACTCTCTTCATGTATTCTCCTATCACGCCACCGGCGTGGACCGGCCGATGAAGGGTTTCCAGGTTCAAGTGGACAGAATAGCAGAGCAGGCGGAGGGTGCGCCTATACGCGTCGCGTTCATCGGCATGCGCGGTCTCCCGGCAGATCTGCCGAAGGCCGGAGGTGGCGAGCGGGAGACGGAAGAGAAGGCCACCAGGCTTGCGGCTATGGGATACGACGTCACCGCCTATTGCAGATGGCACTACAACCGTCGACCGCACAGTCCGTACAGGGGAGTCCGGCTCATCTCGCTGCCGTCCGTTCCGACCAAGAGCCTCGATACGCTTACCCATTCCCTTCTGGCAACGCTTCATGCCGGCGCCACTCGTGCGAGTGTCATCAGCTATCACGGCATGGGCAACGGCTTGTTCGTGCCTCTGGCCAGGCTCCTCCGGAAGAAGAGCGTTGTGTACATGGACGGGGCAGACTGGCTCCGCCCGAAGTGGGGCGGGTTTGCGCGGCTCACGCTGCGGAGCGCCGCCCGTGCCGCGTGCAGATGGGCCGATGCGGTCTACGTGGACAACGCGACGGCCCAGGAGACCATCGGCAAGGTCTTCGGCAGAGTGCCCGAGCTGATCACGCTCGCAGCGCAGATTCGCGAGGATCCCGGCGCCGAGGCGCTCGGCAAGTGGGGACTCGAACCGGAGCAGTACGTTCTCTTCGTTGGTTTGCTCAAACCTGATAAGGGAGTGCATCTACTGCTCGAAGCCTATGAGCGGCTGGAGACAGACCTGCCTCTCGTCATTGTCGGTGACAGTCCCGACGGAGGACCGTACGTCACTCGTTTGAAGGCGACGGAAGACGGTAGGGTGCGCTTCCTGGGGTACGTGTACGGCCAGGATGCGCAGCAGCTGTTTGCGAACGCGTTGCTGTACGTGCAGCCGTCGTTGGTGGAGGGCAACTCACCCGCTCTCATGACCGCTATGTCCTACGGACGCTGTGTGATCTCGAGTGACATACCCGAGAATGCTGAGACTGTAGGCGAGGCAGGGAGAACCTTCGCGTCCGAAGATGCAGCGAGTCTTGCCGCCGAGCTGTCGCGCCTGCTGCAGGCTCCGGACGAAGTCGAGCTCCTCGGACGCATGGCGAGGGCCAGGATTAAGGCCGTGTACAACTGGGACGTCGTGCTGAGGCAACTCGACCGTCTGTACCGGCGGCTTTGAAGGCCAGAGACAACGGAGATGTCCTGTCTTGCCACCGCCGACTTCTGTACACTAGGCAGCGCTTACCTCTGTCGTTGCGTCGGCCAATCCAGGCGCGGAAGTGAAGGAAGTGACGCGTGCGGGTCCCGTTTGTTGACTTGAAGATGCAGGCCAAGACTCTCGGAGACGAGTATGGCGCCGTGCTCCATGGAATCGTCGATCGTGCCGCCTATACGCTCGGGCCGGAAGTGGCTGAGTTCGAAAGGGCGTTCGCCGAGTTCTGCAACGCTGACCATTGTATCGGCGTCTCGTCGGGCACCGATGCGCTCAAACTGGCGTACCTGGCTGTTGGCGTGGGTCCTGGCGACGAAGTCATCGTTCCAGCGAACACGTTCATCGCCACTGCCGAAGCTGTCAGTCACATCGGGGCAGTGCCGGTCTTTGTGGACTGCCTGCAGGACACGGCGAACATGGATCCAGCCAAGATCGAAGCGGCGATCACGACGCGCACGCGCGCCATTGTCCCGGTTCATCTGTACGGGCAGGTTGCGGCGATGCGGGAGATTCTGGAGGTCGGTCAGCGGCACAACGTCCCGGTGGTCGAAGACGCATGCCAGGCGCACGGCGCGGAGTACAACGGCCGGCGCGCGGGCTCGCTCGGGGCCGTGTCGGCCTTCAGCTTCTATCCCGGCAAGAACCTCGGCGCCCTGGGCGACGGGGGAGCGGTCGTCACCCACGATCCCGATATCGCCGATCGAGTTCGCCTTCTGCGCAACCATGGCCAATCAGACAAGTACACACATGCCGTTGTCGGCTACTGCGACCGACTGCACAACCTGCAGGCCGCCTTCCTCAACTGCAAACTGCCCCTGCTTGATGACTGGAACGAATCGCGGCGGGCCTCTGCCGCGCGCTACCACGATCTACTCTCAGGCGCCGATGGCATCCGCATGATCACCACCGCCGCAGGGTGTCTGCCCGTGTTCCATCTCTTCGTCGTCGAGATCGATGATCGCGACCGCGTGCGCGACGCTCTGTCCGCGGCCGGTATCGAATCAGGCATCCACTATCCCGTGCCGTTGCACCTCACCCCGGCGTACAACCATCGCGGCTACTCGGCTGGCGATTTTCCAAATGCAGAACGCCTTGCTGGACGGATTCTCTCTCTGCCGATGTATCCTGGGATGAGTGACGAACAGGTCGAGTACGTTGTGCAGCATCTGATGGCCGCTGTGCGGGGCTGATACGCGAGAGCAGGAGGGCGCAGCGGCTTCATGATCTCGAAACGGGCATCCACCGCTTTGGGCCTTGCTGCATTGGATGCAGCGACTGCAGTGCTGGCGGGGTTCGCGGCATTCGCCCTGCGCAACAATCCTGGCGTCAAATGGTTCGACCTCAGCGGTCCGATCTCAGCCGACTGGTCGCTTGCCGTGTTCGCTGTGGCGGTGGTCGTGTCCGGCAGGTTGCTTGGGCTGTACGAGCGCGAAGTGTTCGTCTCCCGACCGCTCCACCTCTGGACGATCATGCGCAGCACCGGCTTGTCGTTTGTGCTTTCGGCGCTCGGTGTCTATCTTCTCAAGACCTCCGGCGTGGAGCAGTCTCGCATCATCGCCGGGATCACGTTCGTTCTCTTTCTCGTTCTCGATAGCGTTCTGCGGTTGACGATTCTAGACCACGGGTTTCGCGCGTCTCTGCGCAATCGTGCTGCCGATCGCGTTGGGGTCGTAGGCAACTCGATATACGCGGACGAACTAGTGAGCAAGCTCGCCGAGTTGCGCGGCTTCGCGCGCGTTGAGCGTCTCACCGGCTTGGACGTGCAAAGGAATCTCTTCGGCGAAATGGGTGTGGCCAGCGCTGCGGCTGCTCCTGGCTTTGGCGACTTCTGCTGCGTCTTCCTAGACGCTCCCAGTGTCCCACCCCAGCACGTGTTCGGTGTCATCGAATGGGCTAATCGCATGGGCGCGGACTGCTTCGTCGTATCGCCGCTGCTCCGCGGTCTCGAAGTCACGCCTATCCTCGCGGAGCTCTTTCAGCAGCCCGTTGCTCGTGTACGGCGCAGTCTCGAGAGTGTCAGAGCGCACATGTTCAAGCGTGCGTTCGACATCGTGGGCAGCCTGGCGGGAATCATCCTGCTCTCTCCAGTGATCTTGGCTGCGGCGTTGGCAGTTCGCCTGAGCTCCCCAGGGCCGGTCCTGTTCAGGCAGGAGCGTGTCGGCAGGGATGGCCAAACGTTCTGGTTTCTGAAGCTGCGGTCCATGCGCGTTGACAACGACGATGCAGTCCATCGCGAGTTTGTGACGTCTCATATCAAGGGTGCGAGAACCGATGCCCAAGAGTCTGAGGAAAGCGAGCTTCTGAAGCTTGAGGTCGACGATCGAATCACACCGGTCGGCCGCTTCATCAGGAAGTTCTCCTTAGATGAGCTGCCGCAGTTCTTCAATGTCCTCCTCGGAGACATGAGTCTTGTGGGGCCGCGCCCTGCACTACCCTACGAGGTTGATGTGTACGAGACCTGGCACTGTCAGAGAATGATGGTCACCCCCGGTCTCACGGGGATGTGGCAGGTGGCCGGTCGCAGCACGGTATCTTTCGATGAGATGATCTTCCAGGATCTGATGTACGCGAAGAACCAGTCATTGATGGTGGATGTCATGCTGTGCCTGAAGACGATTCCCGCCGTCTTGGTGGGGCGTGGAGCAGCGTAACCGCATCTGGCGGATGGGAAGGGGACGCATGACTGTCAACGTCGCACTCGTGGGCTTCGGGTACTGGGGACCGAATCTTCTGCGGAACTACTGGGCCTTGCCTGACGTCTACGTCTCCTGGTTGTGCGACCTGAACGAGGGACGTCTCGCTGAGGCCAAGACCCGGTATCCCGCACTGGAGACCACGACGTCGCTCGACGACGTGTTGGGCGACCCAGAAGTGGATGCGGTCGTTATCGCGACGCCGATAACGACTCACCATGCAATTGCCCGTGCCGCGCTGCTTGCGGGCAAGCACGTATTCGTTGAGAAGCCCATGACCGCATCGGCAGCCGAGGCCGACGACCTCGTGGCACTTGGCGAGTCGAGCGGCAAGGTGCTGATGGTTGGACATACGTTCGTCTTCAGTCCGCCGGTTCAGAAGGTGAAGGAGATCATCGCGTCGGGGGAGTTGGGTGACGTGTACTTCATCACCTCCTCACGCGTGAACCTGGGTCTGCATCAGCGGGACGTCAGCGTCATCTGGGACCTTGCGCCCCACGATCTCTCGATTCTCGAGTACTGGCTCGGAGAGACTCCTTCGAGCGTGGGTACGGTCGGGCGCGGGTGTGTCGTCAGCAGCATCCCGGATGTCGCGTTCATGAGCCTGGGATACGAATCGGGAATGGTCGCACAGGTCGAAGTCTCGTGGCTGTCACCCGTGAAGCTTCGCCGGACCGTGATCGTCGGCAGCAAGAAGATGCTCGTCTACGACGACACGGAGAATGTGGAGAAGGTGAAGGTCTTCGACCACGGCGTCGACTTCCGCGAGCCGGAGTCCTTCGGCGAGTACCAACTCTCGTACAGGACCGGCGACATAACCTCTCCGAAGTTGGCGTCGACAGAGCCGCTGTTCATCGAAGCGTCGCACTTCGTTGAGTGCATTCGTACCGGGGCGCGCCCCATGACCGATGCACGTGCAGGCCGCGCGGTAGTCCGAACACTCGAAGCGGCTGAACGCGCGATGCGCGGTGGTTGCAGGGAGTCGGTATGAGCGAGTTGGAATGGGCCGGGATTGACCCAATCGTCTACCCCGGAGTTGCCTTCGGTTCGGGGTGCGATATCCAGGGTCCGTGTATCGTCGGCAAGCCCCCGCGAGGCACCGAGCCAGGGGAAGCATCCCTGTCGATGGGCGATGATTGTGTCGTCAGGCCGTTCACGACTCTGTACGCCGGATCGACATTTGGGCACCGCCTTCAGACGGGCCAGGGCGCCTCAGTGCGCGAAGACAATGTGGTGGGGGACGATGTGTCGATCGGGACCACCGCTGTACTGGAGTTCGGCAACCGCATCGGCAATAACGTCCGCATCCACTCGGGATGCTTTCTCGAGATGGTCACTATAGAGGACGATGTGTTCATCGGGCCCAACACGGTGTTCACGGACGATCCACATCCGATGGGATGCCCACGGTACAAGGAGTGTGTTGGGGGACCCATCGTCCGCAGGTTTGCGCGGATAGGGGCGAACTGCACGATCCTTCCAGGCGTGGAGATCGGTGAGAACGCGCTCGTCGGGGCTGGCTCGGTGGTCGTTCACGACGTACCCGCCGGGGCCGTTGTCGTTGGGAATCCGGCGCGCGTTGTGAAGCGTGTGGAGGATCTGACCTGCCAGATGGAGTACTACGATCGACCGTACGACTGGCCACCGTATCGCCGGTAGCAGGCTGCTCAGGTCTGCGCCTCTAGTGCTTGCGCGAACAGGTCATCGTACGCGTCAAGCACTTTGGCGATTGAGTAGTCCGCTCTCGCTCGCTCGAGACCGACACGACCCCGGCGGATTCTCTCATCGGGATCAGCGGCAGCAGCATCGATGGCAGCGGATAGGTCCTCGCGGCTGTGCGACTTGGCGACCCAGCCTGTCTCATCACGGCCTATGAGGTCGGCGATGCCACGGGTGGGGGTTCCTATGAGGGGGACACCCGAGGCCATGGATTCGAGTAGTGAACGTGAGAGACCCTCACGTGCAGAGACAAGCATGACCGCATCGCTCGCTCCCAGCAGTGCCGGCACGTCTCGGCGGTAGCCACAGAGCCGTACTCGGTCTTCCAGCCCGCGCCGAGCCGCATCTCGCCTCACCTCATCGAGTAGCGGTCCGTTCCCGGCGAACGCCACGTACACATTCGGGGTCTCCACCTCGGCGAGCGCAGCCAGAGCGAGTGCGTGCCGCTTGTTCGGGGTGAACTCCGCGATCATCGTGACCAGAATGGAGTCTGGCGGCACGCCGAGATCGGTCCTCATGCGTGCCCGCTCGGCTGTCGATGACGGGGCGTAGCCAGTGGGGTCGACCCCGATTCCCGGGAATCGCAAGACGCGCTCGGGGGGAATCGTCCTGAAGCCGCGCGCGGCCGAGTAGTCCTCGGCGTTGATCGTGACGAGGTAGTCGGTCCACGCTGCAGCCGCGCGCTCAACCGTGCGGTAGACGGCATTCACGAAACTTCGGCCACCCTCGTAGAAGTGGAAGCCGTGGGCGGTGTAGATCACGACCGGGCGCCCAGCACGCTTCCTGAGGGCGAAGCGAGTGATCATCGCGGCCACCGGCGTGTGAACCCACACCAGGTCGTAGCTGCCTTCGGAGACCACCTGGCGCACGCGGCGGATGGCGCCGATGCTTGCGGGTGAGAACGGACTGCGCGTCCAGCCCGCGTCGAAGCGTGCATCGAAAGCGCTCGCGATGCGGTCGTTGGTCTCGGCGCCGCGGGCGAGCGCGTCCACGCGCCAGCCCGCCTCTCGGAGGTGTGCGGCGAAAGGCAGCAGGAACGCCTCGAGAGTGATGTCGACGGTGGTGACGAAGAGGGCTGAAGGCATCAGGGTCGCCTCCGTCGGGCGCAAAGCCTGTGCTGCAGCACTGTGTACGCAGCCACCAGGCGTTCGGCCTCGTTCGGCCAGTTGAGGCTTTCGTGCATCCGCCGGGCGCCCTCGCGCGAACGCTCGAGGAGCCCCGGCTCGGTGAAGAGCTGCTCGGCCGCGCGGGCGAACGACTCCGGATCGCAGGGAGTGAACGACAGGCCCGGACCGTACTCCTCGAGGTCGCGCTCGACCCCGGGCAGGCTCGCGGCGAGCACGGGCAGGCCTGCAGCCGCGTAGTCGTGCATCTTGTTCGGCGCACACAGGCTGTTGTTCAGGCAGTCGGGCACGTATGTGACGACCCCCGCGTCAGCCACAACGAGCCACGAGAGCATCTCGGCGGGCTTGACGGGCGGGAAGACATGGACTCGCCCGTGCTCGGCCGCCACGGCGAGACGTGCGGCCAGCTGCGGTGCGGGGGGCGGGTTGCCGATGAGCGCGAGGTGATACCGCTCGGGAAGCAGGGCGATCGCATCAACCACGGCGTCAAGACCGCGCGTGTCACTCAAGGCGCCCTGGTAGATGAGGAGTGTGTCCGCGGCGACGTCAGCTCTCATCTCGGCGGCGAGCGGATCAGGTGCGGGTCGCTGGGGCAGGAGCGGAGGCACGTTGCGTATCGCGAGCGGGGGATCTGTCCGGTACGTGTGCGCCATCCGCTGGCTGCGGAGGTCGTTCGCAGCGATGACCAGCCACGCCATGCGAACGGCGGCCCACTCGAGCATGCGCCAGTTGCGGATGGTTCTGCGGGTGTGTCCTGACGTCTCCGGGTACAGTTCGTGTGCGTCGTAGACGAATGCTATGCGGCGGAGCGTGCTAAGGAGCATCCCCACCCAGACCGTGAAGATCTCGTGACAGTGGATGATGTCCGGATCGTCAGCGGTGGCGAGACTGATCCAGGCACGAGCCAACTGCGCGCGCCTGCGAAGCGCACCTACGCGTCGGCCGTTGGCCCCGAGGATCGAGGGAGGCGCGACGGCGCGGATCCGGATGCCGCCGACGGTCTCGGGTTGCAGCTCCGTCACGAGACAGGCGATCACCACATCGGCGCCGGCGTCCGCAAGTGCGGTTGCCTCGCGCAGAACGCGAGCGTCGAACGTGACGGGACTCGCAAGCAGCATCGTCACACGGAGTCCGTGGAGCGGACCTGCGGAGTGGGTCCCCATCATCGCTCGCCTGCCTCCTCGGGTGGGGAGGCGTGACTGGTGCGAGAGGGTAGTGAGCGAAGGACCCGCATCCCGAGTGTCTCGAGCTCGCGTAGCGGCGCTCGCATGGGCGAGTTGCGCATCACGAGCCATGCGAGTCCCAGTCCGCCGGCGCTCGCGCACGGTAGAAGAATCAGACTGGGTGCACCGACGGCCTCCAGCGCGAGTCGCAATCCCACGGCCACGGCGGCAGCAATCGCGGCTGTCATCAGCGACGGTACGATCGACGACGCGAACGCGGGGCCGGTGAGTCCGAGCAACCTGGTGGTGTGAGCCTGCATCGCGCCGCGAACGATCACGGTCGACACGGTCACTCCAACGGCTATGCCCAGCACGCCCCACCGTGCGCCGAGCGCTGCCCCGGCACCGATCGCGACGAGCATCGCGAGACTCCACCACAGCTCCAGGTCAGCCCGGGCGAACGCCTTGAAGACGAGTCCAGCGAGTGTGGTCACGGCGATTGCGTATCCCGCAGCGCACAGGACTGTGAAGGGTTGGACTGCGGCGCTCCATTGCGGGCCGTAGATGACCTCGATCAGTGGACGTGCCAGCACTGCGGCCACCGCGAGGATCGGGCCCGCGATCAGAGCAGAATACGAAACGACATCGAGGTATGCGCGACGCAGCCGCTGGACATCATCCTGTAGCGCCGCGAAGCCTGGCAGTGCTGCTTTCGAGACCACAGCGGGCAGTCTCCGGGCGGGGATGGACATCAGGTTGAACGCGACCGCGTAATGGCCGAGTGATGTAGCACCAAGCAAGCGGCCGACAAGGACATTGTCGACGTTTGCCGAGAAGAAGTTGGCGACTCCCGCGAGTGTCAGCACGCCGCCATAGGTGGCAAACGAGACTGCTTCGCGCCAGGCGAAGTGGAGGCGAGGGCGCCAACCTGCGCTTACGAACATGGTTATCGCTGAGGCAAGCGCGGCTGCGAGGGTGCCAGCGACGATTGCCCATACACCCCAGCCGATAAGCGCCGCAGGAATCGAGACGAGTGCATCCACGATGGCGGCCACCACACCGGCCGTGGCGATGGCTCGGAACCTGTACTGCCGCGTTAGCAGCACGCGCGGCACGAGCTCGATTGAGGCGACAAGGAACATGGCGGACATCGCCATCATCACCGGGCGCGCCTCGGGGGCGCGGTAGAAGGCGGCCACGAGCCCGGCTGCGGCCAGACCCAGCCCGGACACGACTACACCGACGAAGATGTTCAGCCAGAACGCCGAGTGGATCTCCTCGTCCGAGAGATGCTGCCGTCTGATGAGGGCAGAGGAGAGTCCGAAGTCGTTCAGGATGGTAGCGAGTCCGAACACGGTGCCGATCATCGCCATCACCCCGAAGTCGCTCGGCCGGAGGAGGCGGGCTAGCACCACCGTGGTCAGAAACGCGACGGGTTGGCTCAGCACGAGCCCGAGGGCACTCCATGCCGCGGCCTTCGCCGACTTGTCCCGCAGGCCGCTCTTCGCGATGCCCGAGTCGGCGGATTGCATCCTAACCGCCGGGGGTGTGCGCGACCGCGATCAGCCACGCACCCTTCGTCCCGAAGCGTCCCGTGACCCGGCGATCCAGCGCGACCCAAGCCTTCGCGGGAAGCGGACGCAGGGCGAGCCCGCCAAAGGGCCGGGCGTTGACCCGAAGGTAGGTAGGGCGACACTCGGTCACACGCAGCCCATGCGCTTCCATGCGCGCCGCCAGCGCGGCGCAGTCGAAAGAATGAAGATGGCCGTTCAGCGGCGATGCCTCTCCGCAGTGCATGCAGGTGACCATACGGATGTTCTCCTGGTTCGGCACGGTCACCACAAGGCGGCCGCCTGGCACCAGGATGCGGCGGGCCTCGGCGATCGCCGCATCGGGTTCGGGGATGTGTTCGAGTACCTCGGACAGGCAGACGGCACTGAACATCTCCCGCGCGAACGGGAGTGCCGTGGCACTGCCGGCGTGCAGGGTAGCGCGCGAGCCGTGCGCGGCGATGTTCTGCGACGCGCGCTGCAGTCGGGACTCGGCAAGATCCACGCCGTGCAACTCGGCCCCGGTGGCTCCGAGCGCGATCAGGAGTCCTCCGAAGCCGCATCCTACGTCGAGGAAGACTTCGCCTGGCTTCAGTGCGAGCGCGGCCACGATCGTCTGCGTGCGCCGGCGTTCACCGTCCTGCTGCCAGGCTGGAAGGGCAGGGGTGAGGGGTATCCGACCACCTTCGGCTTCGTTGAGCGCCGCGATTCCGATGGGTGTTGGAGCGTGGTCGCCAGGCGACGCTTCCTGCATGAGCGATGCCTCCCCTGCGGAGCTCCGGCCCGGTTCGCATGATGCGCCTACAGTGTACATGCCTGTCCGATGACCCGAAGGAACTCGGAGGTCATGGTGTCACGCGTGAACGGCAACGGACGCGTCTCGAGCGTCCACGAGAAGCTCGCCCGGGCCCGTGCCATCTCCCAGTACCGCAGCACACACGCATCGAGTTCCTCGGGCGTGTCCGGGCAGTCCACGCCCGGCAGCGGCTCGAGTATTCGGCGCATCTCGCTCTCAGGGCGCGCGCCGAGCAACAGGATCGTCTTGCCGGCGGCGAGGTAGTGATAGGTCTTGAGTGGCACGCTCGAGACGTCCTCGGGCCACGCGAGGAGCAGTGCGATGTCGACGGTGCCGACTGCGGCGGGCACATCGGACGGCGGAATCCAGCCGTGGAGGTGGAGTGCGTCCGCGAGGCCCGTTTCGGTGGCATCGCGCGACACTGTATCGTCGACGTAGCCGTACATGTGCACTTCGGCCCGCGCGGGATCGATGCGTCCGCTGTTCGCCAGCCTGCGTACCGACTCGAGCAGGGGCCGGATCGTACGCCGTCCTGCGTACCACACGCCGAAATGGCCGAAGCGCAGCGTGCCGTCCGGCATCCGTTCTTCCGGGGTCTGCCATGGCGCGGTATCGACGCCCGTGTAGACAGTGGTGGCGAGCACACCTGGATAGCGCCGCTCGAGGGTCGCGGTGAAGTCGGGCGCGGCCGACGTCAATGCAGATGCCGCGCGGATGAGTCGCCGCTCCAACCATCGGTCGATCGTTCGCCGAATGCCGCGGAAGCGGTACGTTCCGTTGTCAGTCCAGAGGTCGCGGAAGTCGAGTACAAGGGGCACCCTCAACCGCTGAGCGAGTGCTCGACCCACCACGAGCGCGGTTGCGGGTGAGAACGAAGCGATCACAATGTCGGCATTTCCCAGCTCCGCCGGAAGCGCACGCAGTTGGCGCCGACAAGCACCAATCCATCCGTGAAACCTATCGGGGTGCTGGAAGAACGTCTCGTAAAACGATGCCCCGGTGCGTACGATACGCTCGGCGAAGCGACCTCTTGTACGCGCGACCTGGGCGATGTTGTCCTCGGCACCCAAGCCCACCGCTCGTTTCACCCTTCCGCCAGCACTCTGGAACGGCACGACGATCGTCGCGTAGCAAGGATCGGCCGCCCTGGCCTCCGCGGTCACGTAGACGACCTCGTGTCCGGCCAGGCTCAGGCCCTCGGCCAGACTGCGGGCCCGCTGCATCCGCGCGAACTCGAGGCAGACGATGATGACCTTCACGCGGCACCTTCTGCGGCGGCACTCCGGAGCCACTCGGCCAGACGGGGGTAGCAGCGTTCAGGCGAATAGCGTTCGCGCGTTGAGGCAGCGATCACCTCGTTGGCAAGGAGTTCGCCTGTGACATGACGCTCGCAGAGTGCACGGAGCTCCTTCACGAGTGCGTCCGTGTCACCGAACGGGACGAAGATGACGCCCTCCTGGTCGTACGAGTAGATGACCGGCCGACCATAGGAGAGAGCCTCGAGCACGGTTCCGCCGCAGCCGTCATGCTCCACCATTCGCACGAGACACGAAGACTCGACGAACCAACGGGCGGGGTCCTCCTGCCAGCCGAGGAACTCGATGTTGGATGGCGTCACGCCGCTACCGGTTCCCCCAAGCACCCTGAAGTGGACGTCCGGCAGCTGACGCGCGGCTTCGAATACCGCAGGGGCGCCGTAGAACTCCGGTCGCGCATCCGGGATGTAGGTGAGAACGGAGAACTGTGCGGGGAGCGGTGCCACGCCGGTGCCCGTCGCGCGATTCATGGGCGGGTGTGGTAGGAGATCCGCATCCACGCCCACCTGGGCCAGCTCGTCCACGAGGCGCTGGGCGACGGCTCCGTGTCTGGCCGCTGCAAGCTCGCGTTGCAGCCAGCGCGGCCAGACGTCGGCTTCGGCGTCTCGCGTGAGTCCCTGCACGTCGGTCCCTATCCAGTAGTACGCGGTCTTCTGACCCGGGTGCAGCTGCCGCGCTGCGCGCAGGGCGGCATCTGCGAGGCGCCCGCGCCATGTTCGCGCGCCTGGTCGGAAGCCGATGCGAACGACGACGTTAGCGCGAGCCAGCGCCAGCCACACGGACGATCGGAGCGCGTCTGTCACGCGGTCGAGGGGCGCGACAGTGACCTGAAGCCCTGCGTGGTCGCGGAGTCCCTCTGCGAGGAGCGCAGCCCATCTCCCCTGGCCGGTGAAGACGATATCGCGAGTGGTCACCGTCAACCTGGTACTCCTTCAAGCCGTGTAGGTCGTGCCGCCACTATACCGTCCGTGTTCGCTCGAGGACGCGTTCGATGACACGACTTGTCGCAGCGGAACGAGCAGTCCATGTGGCCTCGGCAAGAACCGCGCGGCGACCCCTCGCGCCGCTTTCGGTGGCCGCTTCCGGCTGCCCGGCCACCTCGGCGACCGTCCTCGCGATTGCGTGGGCGTCACCCTCCGGGACTACGACCCCACAGCTGTGGGCACGGACGATGGCAGCTGTGCCACTCGCCTCGGACACAATAGCCGGACGTCCGCAGGCGAGTATCTCGAACACCTTCACTGCCGAAGGGAGCGGTCTTCCGGGCACGGCGTCCTGGACGCTCAGCCCCGCGACGCTGCCTGTCACCAGCCCGGGGACCTCCCGATAGGGAATGGTGCCGAGGTACACGACCCGGTCCGACAGGCGAGTCGCGCGTTCAACCGACGTCCGTAGGGCACCGTCGCCCGCGATCACCAGCGCGACGTCCTTCGGCCACTCGGCGGAGTGCGCCGCCTCGAGCATCGTGTCGACGCCTTGCCACGGCGCAAGCGCGCCGAAGAAGGTCACGTAACGAGGGGGAAGGCCCTGACGGGGCGGAGCGTCGGGTGAGAACAGCAGGGTGTTCGCACCGTTGGGGATGACCGACACCTCCACGTCCGGCGCCTCGGCGCGAAGCCACTCGGCGAGCGCGTCCGACACGGCGATGAGCGCCGCCGCCCGGCGGTATTGCGTTCGCTGCCAGTACACGATGAGCGGGCGGAGCGGCCGCACCGCCGGCCATGCAGCGAACACGTCCTGGTAGGGACCGTTGCACTCGTGGATCACCGGGACACCCGCGGCAGCGGCCGCACGAGCGGCCGGGAAGGCGAACGGGTGGGCGCGAACGTACAAGGCGTCGTAGCGGTCGACTGCGGTCGCTAGCAGACGCTGCACCGTCCGAAACTCAGCAAGACGCGAGAGCACCCCCGGGTTCGCGTCTGTGTACGTCGGCTCGTACAGATCGACACCCCAGCCGAGGTCGCGGAGCCCGGAAACGATTTCGTTCACGTGCGCGTGAGCGGCCTGGCCTTCCTGCGTGGCCTGCAGCGTGAGGTATGCGATTCTTCCCGTGTTTCGGCTGTCGACCACAGCAGAACCTCCGCGGCTGGTCCCGCTCTGCTGCACGGGGCTCTGGTAGGATTCACTGAACGACATTGTAGCGGGAGGTGACGGGGCCGTGGCGTTTCGCTCTGTGCTGCTGGCTCTTCGGAGCATGTGGGTGGGCGATCCCGCCCTACCCGCTAACCTTCGAGTGGGCCGTGATGTCTATATCGGTCCGCACGTGAACCTAGACTGGAGCTATGGCCACCTGATTTCGATAGGCGACCAGGCAACCCTGGTCGCCGGTGCACGCATTCTCTGTCATGACGCGTCGAGCAATCGGCGGTTGGGTGTGACCTGGTGTGCGCCCGTCACCATCGGTGCCAGAGCCTATATTGGTGCGGATTCACTGATCCTCCCCGGTGTTTCTGTGGGCGACGATGCGGTGGTCGCGGCGGGTGCGGTGGTCAGCAGAGATGTCGCCGCGGGGACCGTCGTTGCCGGAGTGCCCGCACGTCGAATCGGCACGACAGCGGACCTGGACAACAAGCGACGGGAGCTGCTTAAGTCGAGGCCTGTCTTCAGGCTGGAGGACTCCGGGCGTGATGGTTCGGTGAGTGCTGTGGCAGAGATGATCGAGGCGGCTGAGGAGGGTGGCTTCTTCGTGGGTGAGGCAACTCAGGGCGTGGACGCCCACTAGGCGTCCGTATCGCATCGTCCGGCCAGGAACACGTTCCGTGCAACCGCGGCTGCGTCCAGACCTCGTTGCCGACAGCCCTGGTTCGGCGCTCGCGTAGACGCATGGAGGCGACGGAGAGTGGTGTGGTGAAGCGCGCATTCGACATTCTGGTCTCGCTGCTAGCGCTCTCCGTGCTGAGCCCGTTCCTGCTGTTGCTCCTCGGCCTGGTGCGCCTCCAGCTCGGCTCGCCTGCGATCTTCGGTCAAGACCGTCCTGGCAAGGACGGCCGAGTCTTCCGCCTGTATAAGTTCCGGACGATGACGGATGCCCGTGACTTGAGTGGAGCGCTGCTCCCTGACGCGGAGCGGCTCACCGCCTTCGGCAGCCTCCTTCGCTCGACGTCGCTCGACGAGCTGCCGGAGTTCTGGAACGTGCTCAAAGGCGATATGAGCCTCGTCGGGCCACGGCCGCTGCTGGTGGAGTATCTCGATCGCTACACGCCAGAGCAGGCGCGTCGGCACGAGGTTCGCCCAGGTATCACGGGTCTCGCCCAGGTGAGCGGGCGTAACGAGCTCTCCTGGGAGGAGCGGTTCAAGCTGGACGTGTGGTATGTGGACAACCACTCGCTATGGCTTGATTTGAAGATTCTGGCTATGACAGTGTGGAAGGCGGTTCGGCGGGAGGGTGTGTCCAGTCCGGGCCATGCCACCATGCCGGAGTTCCTCGGAGATCAGGAATGATCGGGGAGAGCAGATGACCCGCTGGCCCGTCTTTGCCGACGATGAACGTGCAGCCGCGGAGCAGGTGCTGGCCTCCGGCCGTGTGAACTACTGGACCGGCAACGAAGGTCGCGCCTTTGAGGAGGAGTTCGCCGCCTACACGGGTGCCCGCCACGCGGTGGCGCTCGCAAACGGCACCGTGGCGCTCGAGCTCGCGCTTCATGCACTCGGCGTGGGGCCGGGCGACGACGTGATCGTCCCGGCGCGCACGTTCGTGGGAACGGCCACGGCGGTTGTTGCGCGCGGCGCGCGGCCCGTGGTCGCCGACGTGGATCGCGACTCGGGCAACCTCACGGTTGCAGCGATCGAGGCAGCGCTCACCGATCGCACGCGATGCGTGATCCCCGTGCACATCGGCGGCTGGCCGTGCGATATGGACGAGATCATGGCCTTCGCGGAAGCCCGTGGGCTCTTCGTGATCGAGGACTGCGCCCAGGCGCACGGCGCGCGCTGGAACGGCCGACACGTGGGGACGTTCGGCCATGTGGGCGCCTTCTCGTTCTGCCAGGACAAGATCATGACCACCGCGGGCGAGGGCGGGATGGTCATCACAAGCGATGATGACCTCTGGCGCCGTGCCTGGGAGTACAAGGACCACGGTCGCAGCATGGCGGCGATGGAGCGCGCCGCTGCCGACGGGGGATACGAGTTCAAGTGGGTTGCGGAGAGCTTCGGCACGAACTGGCGCATGACGGAGGTGCAGGCCGCCGTCGGTCGCGTCCAGATCGGCAAGCTTGACGGGTGGGTGGAGACGCGTCGACGCAATGCAGCAGCGCTCGATCGAGGCCTTGCGGGTGTTCCCGGTCTGCGCCTCGTGCTGCCGGCGGTGGAGGCCCTGCATGCGTACTACAAGTACTACGCGTACCTGGACCTTGCCGCGCTCGCTCCCGGATGGACGCGGGCGCGCGTGCTCGAGGAAGTGAACGAGCGTGGGGTGGCGTGCGCGCAGGGCGTCTGCAGCGAGATCTACCGCGAGCGAGCCTTCACCGAGGCCGGGTGGGCACCCGCAGGCCGACTGCCGGTGGCGGCGGAACTCGGCGATTCAGCGATAATGCTCCTGGTCGATCCCACACTCGATGAGGCGGATATGACAAAGGCAGCAGATGTGCTTCGGGCAGTGATGACGGAGGCGACCGGTGGAGCCTGATCTCGTAGCCGAGCCAAATGGCGATGAGGGCGGGTTCTGGATACGCCTGAAGCGCCTGTTCTACGAGTCCCACCCCGTGCAGATCGTGAGCATGATGCTCGCGGACGCCGTGATCGTGATCATGGCGCTCTTCCTGGCGTACTTCGCGCGGTTCGAGGGCGAGGTGCCGCCGGAGTTCCTGCAGTACAGCGTGCCCGCGATGTTCGTGACGATCGTGGTGTTCATTCTTGCGATGTGGTTCGCGCGTCTGTACCACATCGTCTTGCGCTACGTGGGCATCCAGGTGATGGGGCGCCTCACCGCGGCGGTGACTGTCGCGCTCGTGGCGCTCACGATAGCGGACGTGGCGCTCTCGCAGTTCACCGACGGCCGCCCCGTACCCCTTGGCGTCATCCTCGCCACGGGCGCGTTCGCGTTCGTGGGCCTCGCGGCGCTCCGGAGCGTCGGCCGTCTGTGGGTCGTCATGACCGGCGCCGGACGGCGCGGCGACCACCGCGTCCTCATCATCGGCGCGGGCGACGCAGGCTCGCTCCTCCTGCGCGACATCGAGACGCAGCCCCAGCTCGGCTACAACGTGATCGGCTTCCTGGATGACCATCGCGCCAAGATCGGCCTCAAGGTGCGCAGCGCCGAAGTCCTCGGCCCCATTGCGGACCTGCAGGAGATCGTTGAGTGCGAGGGCGTGGACGAGATCCTCGTGGCCATCCCCTCGATGGGCTCCGACCGCCGTCGGCAGATACTCGAGTTCTGCACCGCCGCTGGCGTGCCCACGCGCATGATCTCCGGCATCGCGGCCGATGCCGTCTCGACGGGCCTGGCGGACCTCAGGCCGGTCGAGATCGAGGACCTGCTCGGCCGCGAGCCCAACGAGATCGACGTGGAGCGCATCAGCGAGACGCTGACCGGCAAGGTCGTGGCCGTCACGGGCGCCGCCGGCTCCATCGGCTCGGAGCTCTGCCGGCAGATCATGCTCATGCGCCCCGCCAAGCTCGTGCTTGCGGAGATCGACGAGTCGCGCCTCTACGAGCTCTACCTCGAGTTGGAGGACATGCAGCCCGGCATCGCGGTGATGCGCATCTGCGACATCCGCGACGACCGTAAGCTCATGCGCGTGTTCGGTGCCGAGCGCCCGCAGGTGGTCTTTCACGCCGCCGCCTACAAACACGTGCCGCTCATGGAGGACGAGCCCGAGGAGGCCATCCGCGCAAACGTCCTCGGCACGATGAACGTGCTCCGCGCGTGCGAGGCCGTGAACGCCGAGCGCTTCGTGTTCATCTCCACCGATAAGGCCGTGGAGCCGCGCAACGTGATGGGCGCCACCAAGGCGCTCGCCGAGCTCGTGATGCTCTCGGCCGCGCGCTACGGCATCGGGGCGATCGCGGTGCGCTTTGGCAACGTGCTCGGCAGCCGGGGGAGCGTCATCCCGATCTTTGAGGATCAGCTCCGGCGCGGCGGCCCCATCAGAGTCACGCATCCCGAGGTGACGCGCTACTTCATGACCATCCCCGAGGCCGCGCGGCTGGTGCTGCAGGCGCAGGCGATGAGCGAAGGCGGCGACATCTTCGTGCTCGACATGGGGCAGCCGGTGCGCATCGTGGACCTCGCGCAGCGCATGATCGTCCTCTCGGGCGTGCCCACGCACATCGAGTTCACCGGGCTGCGACCCGGCGAGAAGCTCCACGAGATCCTCGTGCACGAGGGGGAGGACCTCATCCCCACCGAATGCCCCGCGGTGACGCGTCTGAACGCGCTCCCACGGATTGCCCCTGACTTTGGCGACCAGATCGCCGACCTGCTGATGCAGGCCCGCCTCGGCGACAACCCGGGCATCAAGCAGCTGCTGGCGGAGCTCTCGGGTGCGTGCTTCGGCCAGCTGGCTGACGCCGGGGAGTGCTCCGAGTCCGAGCTCGAGTGGGAGTAGGGCGGGGGCAGGGCTGCACCACCCCTCGATTGGATCCGGCTTAGAACGCGGTTGACTCCCATTGCTACGCTGCGAGGCGCGCAGCCTCTACCCGCGCTGGTTCCCCGGATTATCCTAGAAAGGGTATACTTCTCACGAACGGCGCAGCTCGCAAGGAGGTTGTCTTCGTGGCCTCCACCCTCGAAGACCTCCGGGCGTTTCCGGAAGACGTGAGGGTGGTCATGGGTTTCGCGCTCTATCAGGCGCAATGTGGTGGCAAGCATCTCTCGGCGAAGCCGCTCAAGGGATTCAAGGGCGCAGGTGGCGGCCGCAGATCGACTACATCGGGAGCGCGGGAGGGACACGTGATGACAGTAGCGAGTGAATACACCGCGAGCAGCGGCAATGTCTTCTCCGATCTCGGCTTGCCCCAATCAGACGAGCTTCTGGCTAAGGCCGCGCTGGCGTCGCAGATTCTCGAGATCGCGCGTAGCCAGCGCCTGACGCAGGTGGAGACGGCGCGGATCCTCGGAACGACCCAGCCCCAAGTCTCAGACCTCTTCTCCGGCAGACTCGCAGGGTTCTCGCTGGACAGGCTCATCCGGTACCTGAATGCCATGGACCGCGATGTGCGAATCGTCGTGGGCCCCAAGGCGGAGAGCCGGGCACGTGCCACCGTCGAGGTGACCGGGAAGGTGACCGGTCAGGGGGGAGGCGTTTCGCTGTGACATTCGACGAACTCAGAAGCGAAGCGCTGCGGCTGAATGCGCCGCGTGGCTGACGTGTCGGCCAGTTGACGCGGCCGTGGCCCGGTGGGCAGAATCTGGTAGCAGATTACCCCCGTGCTTCGGCGCAGGGCGCGAAGCCGCCTTCGGGCGGTTTCTGCTTTCTCGGGCGAGACTCGGAGCGTGGGCGGTGAGGTTCGGGTGACCTCCCGGCAAGAATCGCCTAGTAGCCTGCCGGTATCCTGCGGGCGCGTGGACTTCGCGATGACCGTTCACGCGCGAATCTTGGTGAGCACGCGCGAACGTTGAAATCGAGCCCAACCGCTGAGAGGAGCCATAACGCTTGACGCATGACGCGTCGCGTTATACCTTAGCCATGATCAAGTCGTTTGCAGATGCGGAGACCGAGAAGGTGTATCGACGGCAGTTCTCCCGGAAGCTTCCGGGAGACATCCAGCCGATTGCACTGCGGAAGCTCCGGATGCTCGCCAACGCTCACTCGATCAACGACCTGCGAAGCCCGCCGGCCAACCGGCTTGAGAAGCTGAGTGCGGATCGCGCAGGTCAGCACAGCATCCGCATCAACGACACATGGCGCGTCTGCTTCGTCTGGCAAGACGGTGACGCATTCGACATAGAGATCGTGGACTACCACTGAGACGAGGCCACCCATGACAGCCCCCATGCTCGCACCGGTGCATCCCGGCGAGGTTCTGCTCGAGGAGTTCCTGAAGCCGCTCGAGCTCAGCCAGAACAGGTTGGCGCTCAGAATCGGCGTGCCCCCGCGCCGAATCAACGAGATCGTTCTCGGCAAGCGCCGCATAACAGCCGAGACTGCGCTGCGTCTCGCGCGCTACTTCGATACGACACCCCAGTTCTGGCTGGGACTGCAGGCCGACTACGACCTGGATGTTGCCGCAGACGCGCTGGGCGAGCGACTGGATCGCGAGGTTCACCGTCACGCAGTGGCGGTATAGCGACGGATCTTCTCCGCGCTTCGGTGCTGGTGAGGATCACCGACCTCGCGCTGACATGGTTGCGTGCGGCCCATGCGGCGAACGGCCCTTCGGCTCAGGGCTGCGGTTTGGGCAGGGGCGAGCTGAGCGGGCGGGGCGGCCGCACCACGGTTCAGGTTTGGTTTACTCCCTCGCGGTAGCCTCGATTCGTCGATGCTCCGGCGGAAGGGCGATCGTGGGCGGTGTTGCGGGGTTTCATGGATTTGGGCACACTCCAGTCATGGGTGATTCTCCAATCGATATCAGCTCTCTCTCGGCCTCAGAGCGCATCCAGCTTGCGCAGGACCTCTGGGACAGTGTCGTTGCTGCTGATGCGGACATCCCCCTCACGCCAGCGCAGATGCAGGAGCTCGATCGTCGTCTTGACGATGCCAGCGCCCATCCTGATGCGAGCGTGCCCTGGGATACGGTCCGCGCGCGTCTGGAGGGACAGATCAGGCGCGGGCGATGACAGACCGGGTCTTCGTTCGGCCGGCAGCTGAGACCGACATCTTGGAGGGTTCGCGCTGGTACGAGCCGCGGTCGGCGGGCCTCGGTGCTGACTTCCTTCGTTCGGTGGATGCTGCACTGGCGGAGATCGCCCGCTCTCCCAGGCGGTTCCCCTGCGTTCACCGCGACATTCGGCGCGCGGATGCTGCGACGGTTCCCGTACGCGGTGTTCTACGTCGAGCGAGACGACTCTATAGATGTCGTGGCGTGCCTGCACGTCCGTCGGGATCCGCGGCGGTGGGAGGACCGCATCGAGGGCTGAGCTAGCCTTCGCAATGTCCCTCGTGCGGCGCATGCGTACGACTTGGATTGACGCGGGTTCTTGCACCAAATAGCGCACCGTGCTAGATTTGCACGCGGCGAGTCCCTCTCGCTGGAAACACGAGAGGGGATTCCTGTGCCCGGTGGTTCGCGTGAACGTCGCTGTCCTGCCTATCCGCTCAACGAAGTGCGGGCGGCGTTCGGGGCGGGGCGCTTCGAGGTGACCGGGCGTGTACGGCGGCATCTTGAGCGCCGGGGGTGGGGGTTTGAGACGGTACAGAGACGCATCTGCGACCTGTGCCCGGGTGACTTCCACAAGTCCCAGGCCCACCGAACGGAACCGGGGGTCTGGCTGGACATCTACAAGCCGTTTGTGAACGGAGAGCGTCTCTACGTGAAGTACATGCCGTTCGGTGATGGCGAGAGCTTCATCGTTCTCTCGTTCTGTGGTGATGGCGAGCAGCATTAGGGAGATGCGGACATGAGGATTCCACAGGCCGAGGCCTTCTGTGCCGAATGTGGCGCTCGCGCTGTGCGCACATGCACGGACGCCATCCCCGTTGAGATGCGCGAGGGTACGTACCTCGTCGCTGGGTTCGAGCACCGGCACTGCGACGCGTGCGGTGAAGACTACATACGTGCCGAGCACATCGACCCGATCCAGATTGCTGCTGTTGCGATGGCGCGCGCATCGCTCGGCCGCCTCACCTCCGACGAGGTCCACGAACTCCGCCACTCGCTCGGCCTCAGGCAGTCCGACCTGGAGCGGCAGCTTGGCGTGAGTGCCGGCACCGTCGGGCGATGGGAGCGCGGGGAGGTGCTGCAGAGCCACATGGCCGACAACTTCATGCGCGTGCTGTGGGCACACCCGGAGCTGCTCGAGGAAGCCGGCGTGGTCGCGCGCGAGACGCGTGGGCCGTACCGAAAACGGAAGTGAACCCCGCACGTCGGTTGGCGTACCATAGGACCGACATTACCGCGGGGTCGTTCGCCACCCCCGAACGGGGGGATTCGCAGAATGCGCATCATCATCGTGGTGGGAGCCCGTCCCAACTTCATCAAAGTCGGGCCCCTCATGCCAGCGCTCAGCCAGGCGGGCATCGACGCGCGCCTCGCGCACACCGGCCAGCACTACGACGCGCTCATGAGCGACGTCTTCTTCGCCGATCTCGAGATCCCCGCGCCCGCGTGGTTCCTCGGCGTGGGCAGCGGCACGCACGCCGTGCAGACCGGCACCGCCATGATGAAGCTCGAAGAGCTCTTCGAGGCCGAGCGTCCGGATGCCGTCCTCGTGGTCGGCGACGTGAACTCCACGCTCGCCGGCGCGCTCGCCGCCGTGAAAATCGGCGTGCCGGTCGTGCACCTGGAGGCCGGCCTGCGTTCGCGCGACATGTCCATGCCCGAGGAGGTCAACCGCCTCGTGACCGACCAGCTCTCCTCGATGCTGCTCACACCGGTTGCCGAGGCGGGGGAGAACCTCACAAACGAGGGCGTCGACCCCGCGCACATCCACTTCGTGGGCAACATCATGGCCGAGAGCGTGCTGCGCAATCTGCCGCGTATCGACGGTCGTGGCGTAGCCGTCCGCGGCGACCTGCCCGAGAAGGGCTACGTACTCGCCACGATCCACCGGCCGGAGAACACCGACCATCCTGAGAGGCTCGCCGCCATCGTGGCAGCGCTCTCGGCGTCGCCGCTGCCGGTGCTCTTCCCGGTGCACCCGCGTACTCGTCCGCTGCTGACAGCTGCCGGCCTCGGCGAGAGCGGTTCGCGCGTGCGGCTCGTGGATCCCGTGGGCTACCTCGACATGCTGTCGCTGCAGCGCTCCGCCGCCGCCATCGCCACCGACTCGGGCGGCGTGCAGGAAGAGGCGTGCATGCTCGGCACACCGTGTGTGACCGTGCGCCGCAACACCGAACGCGAGATCACCGTGCGCGTGGGCGCGAACCGCCTGGTGGCGGCCGACGCTGCCGCGATCGCCGCAGGACTCGACGATGCGCTCGAGAGCCCCAACGGCTGGAAGGTGCCCGAGCGCTGGGACCTGAGCGTGGCCGAGCGCGTGGTGGCGGCGCTCCAGGGCGGCATCCTGCCACTCGCGGGGTGCTGAACGCCGCAGCCGCCGACCCGCGTCGGGCGGCTCGCGGGCCTCATACAGCAGGTTGAGCTTGCGCTTACTTCCGGCTGACAGTCGATCCCTACGATGTGCGCGCTGCACATCTCGGGTCCTCGAAGGCTGGGGGCGCAATACCCACACTGATGATGTGCCGCCTTGTGAAGTGTTATCACAGGAGGTACTATCTAGTGAGTCGCATCAGACGTGGCGGCTACGTGTTCTTGACGTGGTCCGGTGACCATACGCCCAGGCACGTGCACGTGTATCGCGGCGGGCGGCTCATCGCGAAATGGAACCTTGAGGCGTGGACGCCGATGCAAGGCCGGGTGAACCGGACGCTTGTCCGTCTTCTGCTTGAGCTTCGAGACGAGGGCCTGCTATGAGGATCACGGGTGTGAAGCTGAACAACCGAAGGCGCGAGTTCGAGTTGGCCTGCGAACTCGGCACGCTCTCGTTCCCGTACGCGAAGGCCGAGCCGATGCCCACTCAGGATGACCGCATCGTCGAGGCCTTCATCGATGAGGAGTTGGCGGGAGAGGCGGTCACGTATCGCCTGGCCTCCGGCGCCGAGGGATTCGTTCATATCGAGATGGCTCGCGACTACCATCGGGAGCCTGGGTACATGCGCGCGCAGTTGCTGCACAAGCTCACTCTGGAGGCGCACACGGCACTCGACCGCAGTCACCTTTCGAAGCGCGAGATCACCAGGCGACTCGACACCTCACCTGCACAGCTCTACCGCCTCTTAGACCCGGCGAACTACAGCAAATCGGTCGATGGGATGCTCGAGCTGCTGGCGGCCCTCGGCTGCGAGGTCGACGTTGCCGTACACATGCGCGACCGCGTGAACCTCAACGAACTGATCAAGGGCATCCCCAAGGACTACGAGCCCGAGGAAGACCTGTGGGGCGCTCCCGTGGGCAGGGAGGTCCTCTAGCGGGGTTCCGCCACCCGACGGCCCTGTCGTCTCACTCCGCCGCACGTAGCCCGCGTCTCACTTGGCCGGCAATTTGCACTGGCTGCTAATGTCCCTGCGCCCGTTTGCCGAAACATGCACGGGGACCTGACGGCAAACTGGCCTGGGGAACGCATGTCCGAGGAAACACCTAAGATCCGCATACCGCACGACGACCTCTCGGCACTGCTCGAGGTCAGCCTCGCACTCACCGAGTCGCTCGACCGTGATGTGGTGCTGCAGACCGCCGTGGACGCTGCTGTGGGACTGCTCGGCGCCGACTCCGGGGCCATCTTCCTGCTTGAGGGCGACGCTGCCGTGCTCGGCGCTTCCACGCGCGGGCCGGCCGCGGACATGCCCGAAGGTCTCCGCAGGATGCTGCTCTCCGGTCACCCGCAGATGAACACCGCGATCCATGCGCAGGACCTCATCGTGATTCCCGACGCAAAGGCGGCCTTCCTCTCGCATGCCGAGCGCGTGCTGCTCGCCGACCACGACATCTGCGCCGTCCTGTACGTGCCGCTGCGTGTGGACGGAGAGCCGGTCGGCGTCATGGTGCTTTCCGCCGCCGAATGCGAGGCGGAGTTTCAGGAGCACGATCTTGATGTGTGCCGCATGCTCGCCGCGCAGATCGCGATGGCGCTCCAGAACGCGCGGCTGTTCGAGGCCGTGCGGACCGCCGCACTCGAGCTGCAGAGCGCGTACGACGCCACGCTCGAGGGCTGGTCGCTCGCGCTTGAGATGCGCGATGAGGAGACGCTCGGCCACACGTTGCGCGCCGCCGAGATGGCATGCACCGTGGCGCGTGCGCTCGGCGTGCCCGAGGCAGACATCGCACACGTCCGCCGGGGAGCACTGCTCCACGACATCGGCAAGATGGCCGTGCCGGACTCGATCCTGAAGAAGCCGGGCCCGCTGGACGACCGCGAATGGGCAGTCATGCGCGCGCACCCCGTGGTGGCGCACGAGTTCCTCTCGCGCATCGGTTATCTCGAGCCGGCCATCGACATCCCGTACTACCATCACGAGCGCTGGGACGGCACCGGCTATCCGCGGGGACTGCGCGGCACCAAGATCCCGCTCTCGGCACGCATCTTTGCGGTGATCGACGTCTACGATGCGCTGACCTCGGACCGGCCGTACCGCAAGGCATGGAGCATTGACGAGGCGCTGTCGCATATCGTGGCCCAGGCGGGGGAGCACTTCGACCCGGTTGTGGTGGCCGCGTTCATGGAACAAGTCGAAACGGACGCAGCAGCCGCCAACTAGCAGCTCATCCCCGCCGTTCAGCAGGTAGGAGGGGCCGCCCGTCTGGCGTGCGCCTTCACACTCCGTTAAGCTGTGCGCAACCTGTTTGCAGCATGTGGCTGCCAGCATCAGACGGGAACGCGCCGTTGGAATCGGGTCCGTCGCTGCAGGTGGACCCGGCTCATCAGGCGTCCGGCACATCAAAGAAGGGTGGCAGGCTATGAAGCGTATGGCCGCACTACTGGTGATCGTTCTGCTCGTGGCTCTCGTCCTGCCCGGTTGCGCTGACAATGGCACCGACGGCGAAGAGACCACCGACGGCGACACGATCATCATCGGCTCGGCACTGTGCCAGACCGGTATCCAGGCCCCGCTCGATGAGCCAGCGCTCCGGGGTGCACAGCTCGCCGTGGACGAGCTCAACGCCAATGGCGGCATCCTCGGCAAGCAAGTCGAGCTCGTTGCCATGGACGGCAAGAGCGATCCCGTGACCGTGGGCAACGTCGCCAAGCAGCTCATCGATGAGGGCGCCGCGGCGATCATCGCCCCGAGCGACTTCGACTTCGGTGGCCCGGCGGCGCAGGCTGCGCAGGACGCCGGCATCGTCGGCATCTCGCCGTGCGCCAGCTCCCCGCTCTACGGCTCGGCCGCACTTGGCGACAAGCAGTTCACGATGTCCATGTGGAACACCACGATGGGCGCCGTGACCGCCGAGTACGCGTACAACGAGCTCGGCTACCGCTCGGTCTACGTCATCACCGACGACTTCATCGACTACACCAAGAGCCTCTCCCGCTACTTCATCGTAGCGTTTGAGGACCTCGGCGGCGAGGTCATCTTCGAGGACACCTACACGCAGGGCCAGGCGGACGTTTCCGCACAGCTCGCGCGCATCAAGGCCCTCGACAAGGCCCCTGACTTCGTCTACGTCTCGTCGTACATGCCCGACCTCGCGCTCATCATCCGCACCCTGCGTGAGAGTGGCGTGACCGTGCCGGTCATGGGTGGCGACAGCTACGACGACCCGGCGCTGTTCGAGAGCCTCGGCACCGAGTACGGCAGCGAGGTCTACTTCGACACGCACGGCTACATGTCCGACGAGGGCAACGCCGGCTACTCGGACTGGGCCGCTGCCTACGAAGAGAAGTTCGACGAGGCGCCGGACGCAGTGTGGATCATCCCCGGCTACGACGCCGTGATGGTGCTCGCGCAGGCGATGGAAGAGGCCGGCACGACCGATGGCGCCGAAGTGGCAAAGGCCATGGAGGAGATGACCTTCGATCTCATGACCGGCAAGCTCGACTGGTCGGACGCTGCCAGCGGACACGAGCCCAACAAGGCCGCCGCTCTGGTCCAGCTCACCGAAGGCAAGCCTGAGTTCCTTGGCTGGAAGATCCCGGAGAAGCTCCCCGAGCCGTAGGGTCTTCCCGCTTCGCATGACAGTGCTATACAGGGGGGAGGGCTCGGTATCCGGGCTCTCCCCCCACAATGTGAACCGTCCGAGCACTGCCCGTTCGAGCTCTGGAGACGTGCATGGAACCACAGGATACGGGTGCCGGAAGCGTGCTCGAGGTAGCGCACCTGTGCAAGTCGTTCGCGGGCCTGAAGGCCGTTGACGACGTGAGTTTCACGGTGAGGACCGGCGAGATCCTCGGCCTGATCGGCCCGAACGGATCAGGCAAGACCACACTCGTCAACGTGATCACCGGGCTGCTACCCGCTACGAGCGGGACCGTCTACGTGGACGGTCAGCGAGTGAGCGGGCGCAAAGCGCACCGCGTGGCCCGGGCCGGGATCGCGCGCACGTTCCAGACGATCCGCCTCTTCCACGAACTCACCGTGCGGGAGAACGTTGAGGTCGCTTCGGTGGCGATGGGCCGCTCGCGGCGCAAAGCCGTGAAGGTGGCCGACGCGCTGATCACCGGCCTCGGCCTTGAGGCGTACGCCGACACGCTGGGGAGCGAGATCCCCTTCGGCCACCAGCGCAAGCTCGAGATGGCACGCGCGCTTGCGATGGAGCCCAGGTTCGTCTTCCTCGACGAGCCCGCCGCCGGCCTCAACGAGGAAGAGTCCGACGAGCTGCACGATCTGCTCAAGGGCATGCCGGCGCGCTTCGACATCGGGCTCATCGTGATCGAGCACGACATGCGCCTGATGATGAGCCTGTGCCCGCGTCTGCACGTGCTGAACTACGGCCGCACGATCACCGAGGGCACCCCTGCGGAGGTCCGCACCAACGAAGAAGTCGTGACCGCCTACCTGGGGAGCAGTGCATAGACCATGGCCATGCTCACGGTAGAGAACCTGCAAGCCAGCTACGGCGCCGTGAAGGCGCTCCACGGCATCTCGCTCGAGGTCGCCGAAGGCGAGCTGGTGGCGCTCCTCGGCGTGAATGGTGCGGGCAAGTCGACCACGCTCAAGTCCATCACGGGCGTGCTGCGCCCGGTGAAGGGGACGGTCACCTTCAATGGCGAAGTGATCACCAACAAGACGCCCGAGAAGATCGTTCGCCGGGGCCTGTCGCTCGTGCCCGAGGGCCGGGACATCTTCGGCAACCTCTCGGTGGAGGAGAACCTGCGCCTCGGTGCGTTCTCCTCGTACAAACGCGACACGTATCGGGCGGACCTCGACGAGGTCTTCGGGTTGTTCCCGATCCTCAAGGAGCGCTACGGCCAGCACGGCGGCCTGCTCTCGGGCGGCGAGCAGCAGATGCTCGCGATCGCGCGGGCGCTCATGTCCCGGCCGAAGCTCCTGATGCTCGACGAGCCGTCGCTCGGCCTGTCGCCCGCGATGACCGACACGATCTTCAGGCTGATTGCGGCGCTGCGCGAGCGCGGCTCGACGATCCTTCTCGTGGAGCAGAACGCCGAGCGCGCGCTCGAGATCGTGGACCGCGCGTATCTGCTCGCCAACGGTGAGGTGGAGTTCGCCGGCACCGCCGAGGAACTGCGTCGCAAGGTGGACATCGCGTCGGTCTACTTCGGTGGCGAAGGCGCCGACAGCTGCGAGGTGCAATTGTGATCGATCTCGAATTCGCCATCAACACGCTGAGCCTCGGCAGCCTGTACGCGCTCCTCGCGCTCGGCCTCGTGCTCGTGTACGGCATCCTGAAGCTCGTCAACTTCGCCTACGGCGAGTACATCATGGTGGGCGGGTACGCGATGTACCTCTCGGCCACCACGCTCGGCGCACCTTGGTACGTGACGATCTTGCTCGCGGTGGTCGCGGCGGTGGTGACGAGCTATCTGACCGAGATGGTGGCGTTCCGGCCGGTGCGCACCAAGTCGCCCGCGGCGATGATCATCACCTCGTTCGCGGTGAGCATCTTCCTGCAGAACATCGTGCTCGTGCTGGTGTCGTCGCGCGCGCGTGCCGTTCCGCTGCCGAGCTTCTTCTCGAGGACGGTGACATTCGCCGACGCCACGGTCCCGCTGCGGAACCTGCTCGTGATCGGCGTGACGGCCGTGATCTTAGTCTCGCTGTCGCTGGTGATGAAGAAGACGGTCCTCGGTATGGCGATGCGCGCCGCAGCCGACAAGTTCACCACAACGCGACTCATGGGCGTGCCAGCGAACCTCGTCATCTCGGCGGCGTTCATCATCAGCGGCCTGCTCGCCGGCATCGCCTCGATCTTCTGGGTGAGCCGCTCGGCTTCAGTGGATCCGCTTACCGGCGCCGCGCCGCTGCTCATCGCGTTCATCGCGGTCGTCATGGGCGGCATGCACAGCACCACGGGCGCGGTGGTGGGCGGGTTCGTGTACGGGCTCATCTTCAACCTGCTGAGCATCCTGCTGCCGGCGAGCATGATCAGCTACCGCGACGCGTTCATGTTCGTGATCGTGGTGCTGTTCCTGCTCTTCAGGCCGGCCGGCATCATCAAGGGCGGTTACACCGAGGAGCGTGTCGGATGAGTGCGACGAACAGGTTCACCGGCCTCGCGCTGCGTCACTCGACGCTGCCGATACTCATCGTGCCGCTCATCGCGGCAGGCATCCTCGTGAGCGTGTTCGGCTCGCAACTCATTCAGGACATCTTCACGTACTTCTGCGTGGCGCTGATGATGGTGTTCTCGGTGCAGATGTTCATGGGCAACTCGGGCATCCTGTCGTGGACGCACGTGGGGTTCGTGGGGATCGGTGCGTACACGGCGGGCATCCTCTCGACCGCGCCGATGGTCAAGGGCATGGGCGTGCCGAACATGTATCCGTTCCTCGTGGAGCTGCAGATACCGGTGCTGCCGGCCATTCTCGCCGGAGGACTGATCGCGGCGGCTGTTGCGGCGGTGATCGGCTATCCGCTGATGCGCCTTTCGGACTTCGCGGGCGTCATCACGCTGTTCGCCACGCTGATCGTCATCCATGTCGTGATGACGCAGTGGGACAACGTGACCAACGGCCCCCGCACGTTCTTCGGCGTGCCCGATTGGACCACGCTGACCGCGGCGCTCATCGGCGCGGTCGTGGTGATCTTGCTCGCGTACTGGTTCCGGGAGTCCGCGCTCGGCCTGCGCCTGCGCGCGACGCGCGACGACCGCTACGCGGCGGCCGCGATCGGCATCAACATGGTGTTCGTCCGCTATCTGACGTTCGTGCTCTCGGCGGGCGTGGCTGGCGTGGCGGGCGGCTTCTGGGCCCACTACATCACCTCCTTCTCGCCGAAGGCTTTCTACATGGCCGAGATGTTCATGCTGCTCTCGATGCTGGTGATCGGCGGCGCGGGCAGCATCTCCGGCGCGTTCACCGGCACGGTGGTCGTGACACTCGCCCGTGAGGCACTCCGTCAGATCGAGGCCAACATCAACAACGCGCACGTGCTCTCGTTCGAGGTGTTCGGCCTGACCGAGATCGTGATGGCGATCCTGATGGTGCTGGTGCTCATCTGGCGACCGGGCGGCATCGTGGGCGGCCAGGAGATCCGCTGGCCAGGGTTCGGGCGCAAGGGTAAAGACGCAGCGGCCGAGGCGGAAACGCTGGCGGCCTGACGCACTTCAGTATCCGTTCCGGTGCAAGGAGGTCCGACCATGACGTGTGAGCTCACTCGCGACAAGGCGTTCTTCGGCTTCTCACCCGACACCGAGCCGGTGGCCCGCGTGGCGCAGGGGGAGACGCTCCATCTCACCACGCACGACTGCTTCAGCGGCCAGCTCAAGACGACCGCCGACACGCTCGACACGCTGGACTGGTCGATCACCAACCCGGCGACCGGTCCCATTTACATCGAGGACACCAAGCCCGGTGACATCCTGCGTATAGACCTGCACGAGGTGAAAGCGCACGGCCCCTCGGTCATGGTCGCCGTACCCGACGTCGGCGCGCTCGGCCACCTCATCAAGCAGCAGGAAACGGTGATCGTGGAACACCGCGGCGACACCGTCGTGTACAAGGACACCGTGGTCGTGAAGCAGAAGCCGATGCTCGGCGTGATCGGTGTGGCGCCCGAGGCGGGCACCGTGCCGAACTCAACACCCGGTACGCACGGTGGCAACATGGACTGCACGCTCATCACGAGCGGCGCGAAGCTCTACCTCAAGGTCGCGGTTGAAGGCGCGCTCTTCGGCTGCGGCGACATGCACGCGGTCATGGGCGACGGCGAGGTCGTGGTGTGCGGCGCCGAGACGCCGGGAGAGGTCACGCTCACCCCGCAGGTGGTCGACATCCCGAGCCTGCCGACGCCGTTTCTGGAGAACGATGAGATCGTGGCCGTGATCGCCTCGGGCGAGACCACGGATGCCGCCTACAAGCTGGCACTCGACATGATGCACGGCTTCCTCACGAACGTTGCGGGGCTTTCGATCAACGATGCGGCGATGCTCATGAGCCTCGTCGGCAACCTGAAGTTCTGCCAGGTGGTCGATCCGCTGCTGACCGTGCGCTTCGAGTTCCCGAAGAGCGTGCTCGCCGACTACGGGTACCGTTTGCCCGAGTAGCGGCGAGAGCCCGGGTGGCGCTGGCGAAATCTGGTAGGATTCTGACTATATGGGGGGGCGGCGACCGCATCCAGCGGCGTCGGAGAGTGGGGGCGGGCGCTGATGCGCATCCTGGTGACCGGCGGCGCCGGCTACATCGGCAGCATCACTACGCGCGTGTTGTGTGACGCGGGCCACGAGGTGGTGGTTCTCGACACGCTCGAGCGCGGGCATCGTGGCGCCGTGGACCAGCGCGCCACGCTTGTGGTGGCATCCGTGGGCGATGGAGATGTGCTCGACTCGATCCTCCCTGGAATCGACGCTGTGCTGCACTTCGCCGGCTACATTGACGTCGCCGAGGCGCACGCGGATCCCGATCTCTACTACCGGAAGAACCTTGCCGAACCTTCGATGATGCTCGACCGGATGACCTCAAACGGTGTGCACAGCCTCGTGTTCTCATCGACCGCCGCGGTGTATGGCGAGATTGATCTTCTCCCGATCACGGAGGATGCGCAGGTATGCCCTTCGAATGCGTACGGTGCATCGAAACTCGCGCTGGAGCGGATGATCAAGATCACGGAAGCAACTGGACTCATCAGTGCGGTGCGCTTCCGCTATTTCAACGCCGCGGGAGCTTGGCCGGACGGCAGTCTGGGAGAGGCCCACGAGCCGGAGAACCACATCATCCCCCGGGTGCTGGCCGCAGCCGCACGCAGTGAAGAGAGCGCATTCCGCCTCAATGGCACGGACTACTCGACCTCTGACGGCACATGCGTTAGGGACTACGTCCATGTGGTCGACCTGGCAGACGCCCACGTTCGAGCGGTGACCTATCTCGAAGACGGCGGCGACGGCGTGGTGTGCAACCTCGGCAGCGGACAAGGCTACTCGAACCGCGAGATCGTGGAACTCTGCAGCGAGGTAACCGACCGCGAGATCCGGGTCGTTGAGGGTCCTCGACGCCCTGGCGATGTCCCGACTCTGATTGCCTCCAACGCGCGCGCGCGTGAGGTGCTGGGCTGGCGCCCGGAGCGCGACCTGAGAATGATGGTCGAGGATGCCTGGCGCTGGCACCAGTTGCACCCCGACGGGTTCGACGACGGTTCCGCGAAGGGGTAGCGCGTACGTGCGAGACTGCTACAATGGTCGTCGCCGCTCAGGCGGCATTCGGGCGATTAGCTCAGTGGGAGAGCGCTTCCTTCACACGGAAGAAGTCACAGGTTCAAATCCTGTATCGCCCACCAACTACTGAAGAGACCTCGGCGCGCACGCTGGGGTCTCTTGTCATATCCCGAAATGCAGACGACAGAGCCCTTGTCAGACAGGATGAACCGTGAGATGTCCCGCATGTGAGACCGAATTCGATCTGACCGCGCGCATGTACGTGAAGGCGCCCTTTGGTCGTTTCAGCTGTCCGTCGTGCGGGGCGCGGGTCGTGCTTCGGCACCGATGGACATACTGGGCCTGGATCATCGGGCTGTTCTTGGGCGAGATTCCCATTATGGTTGCGAGCCTGCTGTTGACTCGATCGCTCTGGGCGGTTCCGGTGACTCTCGGGGTACTCCTGCCGGTCTTCTGGATCATCGACTGGCAGATCGAAGCAAGCACTTCACGGCTGGAACTCCTCGAGCGCAGCCAGTAGGAGTCTACCGGTCCACCCCTTCTGGATTAGCAGCGACAACCGATGGGGAAACCCTCATTGGTGATCGTTTGCAGTTGCGCCGGCCGCGCAGCTGCGAAGCGCCGTTCACGGGGCTGCTCCGGGGGGTCGGGCAGGGCCGGACTCCCTCGAGCCCGAAATGGGAGGAGGGGCTGTGGGCGCATCAGCGTGGATTCCGACTGCTTGCTACCAATGCAAGGCCGGATGCGCAATCGTGGCGCGGGTTGAAGATGGTGAGGTGAAGGAGATCCGGGGGAACCCGCGGGCGCACGGCAAAGCGTGCGTCAAGGGCATGTCGGGCACTTCCCTGGAGTACTCACCGGACCGGCTGCTGTACCCCATGAAGCGGGTGGGAAAGCGGGGCGAGGGCACGTTCGAGCGCATCTCCTGGGACGAGGCGCTCGATATCATCACCGACAAGCTCCGTGATCTGAAAGACCGGGGCGAAGCTCACAAGCTCACGGCCAGCTTCTTCCCCCACAGCATCACCGACCCGAAGTGGCGCTTCCTCAACGCCTACGGAGGCTTCATCAACACCGCCCTACCGCACTGCGATTCGGCAAAGATCGTGGCCTGGCTCAAGACTGCGGGAGGGGTACCCAACCACCACATCCCACCGGCCTGGTTCACGATGCCCAAGGGCGGGATCGTACTCCTGGTGGGGCGGCACGCCTTTGGTGCCCTGGATAACGCCGCCGTCCCGCGCGATATCCTCGATGCCAAGGAGCGGGGCGCAAAGCTGGTCGTGATCGACCCCCTGTTCACGCCCGATGCCGCTAAGGCCGACTGGTGGATCCCGATCAAGCCCGGCGGCGACACCGCCTTGTTCCTGGGGATGATCCAGCACATCATCGCCGAGGACCTCTACGACCACGAGTTCGTGGACAACTGGGTCCGCGAGGGCGACTTCGACAAGCTCAAGGCGTACATCGCTGATAAGACGCCCGAGGCAATGAGCGAGATCTGCGATGTGCCACCCGAGACGATCAAGCAGCTGGCCGAGGAGTGCGCCAAGGCACCGGCGGTGGGCGTGGATAGCTTCAAGGGCATCATGCTGGGGCAGGCCCTGGACTTCGGCCACGCCTGGACGATCTTCTCGGCCATCACCGGCAATATCGATGCCCCCGGTGGGCAGCCGATGCCGGATCTCACGCCTCTGTCGCCGGTGCTGCCCGCCCCCGATGGGCCAAATCTCGGCGAACTGGGCTGGCACAAGACGGGACCCGATCGCGAAGCTTTCGACCACTACTCCTTCATCATGGAGCCGACCTGGTACGAGGCCAAGGCGATAACGGATGGCGGGCTCAAAGCCCTGATAGTGGCCGAAGCAAACCCGGCATTGACGGAAATGGGTCAGCAGGCCTGGCAGGATGCCGTCCGCGAGACCGACGAGAACGGCGACTACAAGCTGGAGCTCCTTGTCTCCATCGAGATCAACCTCTCGGAGACCTCGAAATTCGCCGACCTCGTCCTACCCGACCGCACGTACTTCGAGCGATGGGATCTCCTGTACATGCCATGGTGGTACAACTTCGGGCAGGGCATCGTACTGCGCCAGCCGGTGGTCGAAGCGCCCGGCGAGTGCCGGCACTCCAACTCGGTGTTCATCGAGCTTGGCAAGAGGCTGGTGCCCGAGTACTTCCAGTTCAAAGACGATGTGGAGTACTACGACATCCAGCTGGCGGGTCTGGGCCTCTCGATCGAGAAGCTGCAGCAGATGGGCGGCATGTGGTCACCGGGCACGCTCGGCTTTCGCAAGTACGAGCAGGCAGGCGGTTTCGGCACGCCGAGCAAGAAGGCTCACCTGTACTGGGAAGACCTGGAGGATGCTCCCGGCAATCAGGCCCTGCCGAGGCCGGGTCTGCCGGCGGAATACGACGTCAACGTGGCAGACTACCCGTTCATCCTGCTCTCCTACCGGACCATCTACCAGGCCGGCACGGGGCAGTGGACGCACAACAACCCTCAACTGCGGGACTCGGTATCGGGGATGTACGAGAACTTCCTGCTGATCAACCGCGCCGTCGCGAAGGATATGGGCATCACCGACGGGCAGATGGTGCAGGTAGCGGCTCCCAACGGAGGAGAGGTCAGCCTGCCGGCCCGATTGACGGAGGGCCTCCGGCCCGATTGCGTCGCTATGGCTCACGGTTTCGGCCAGACGACTGGCCGGGTAGCCACTACCGGCGGGGGTGTCAGCGACAACCTCTTGGTGCCGGATTCCGGCACGACGTTGGAGTGGCAAGACGTCATCGGCGCCGAATCGCACGTCTCGACGCGTGTCCGGATCGGGAATGAGAGGAGGACGTCATGAAACAGTTGGGACTGATGATAGATCTCAACCGCTGCATCGGCTGCAAGACGTGCGTCGTGGCCTGCAGGAACTTCCATGAGCTTGTCGACCATGTCGAAGCGATGCCTAATGAGATTCCCTACTACCTGCGCGTGGAAGATCGCTGGACCGGCGTCTTCCCCAATGTGGCCGTCGATTCCTGGGTCGTCCCGTGCCAGCACTGCGCGGATCCGTGGTGCGTGACCTCCTGCCCGGAAGACGCCATCAGCCGAGATGAACAGACCGGTATCGTGCAGATCGACTGGGAGAAGTGCAACGGGTGCAACGCAGTACCAGGCACCCTGGGAGCCGATAAGCGTAAGCACGCGCCGTGTATGGTCGAGTGTCCCGCTCACATCAACGTAGAGAGCTATGTGGGGCTCGCGGCGAAGGGGAAGTACGCCGAAGCCCTGAAGGTCATCAAGGACGATAACCCTCTGCCAGCCATCTGCGGGCGTGTGTGCCACCACCCCTGTGAGGCGGTCTGCAAGCGCGCTGATGTCGATCAGGCCGTGGCCATCAACGCGATCAAGCGCTTTGTGGCCGACCAGGACCTCAAGGCGGAGTCGCGCTACGTGCCAAAACTGGAGGACCGCCTCGAGGAGAAGGTGGCCATCATCGGCTCCGGTCCCGCGGGCCTGAGCTGTGCATACTACCTGGCCCGTGACGGCTATCAGGTGACCATCTTGGAGAAAGCGCCGGTGCTCGGCGGCATGCTCACCCTGGGCATACCCGCCTACCGCATGCCGCGCGATGTGGTCAACGCCGAGATCGAGGTCATCCGCGACATGGGTGTGACCATGAAGACCGGCGTAGAGCTGGGCAAGGACACCACCATCGCTCAGTTGCGCAGCGAGGGGTTCGGTGCCTTCCTGATGGCCATCGGAACGCAGGAATGCAAGCAGCTGGGCGCCGAGGGTGAGGACCTGGAGGGTGTCTACGAGGGGTTGGAGTATCTGCGCCAGACCAACCTGAACGCGTCGCCTCCCCTGGGCAAGAAGGTGGCCGTGATCGGTGGCGGCAACGTAGCCCTCGACGCAGCCCGCACGGCCCGTCGGCTGGGAGCCGAAGAGGTTTTCGTCCTCTACCGGCGTGGCCTGGAAGAGATGCCTTCTCATCCCGAAGAGATCGCCGATGCGCAGGATGAAGGCATCCCCATCCACACGCTTACCCAGCCCGTGGCCTTCCGCGGCAACGACGGTAAGGTGACGACCATCGACTGCATCAAGATGCGCCTGGGCGAGCCAGATGCCTCGGGCCGGCCGCATCCCGAGCCCGTTCCCGGCTCCGAGTTCACGGTTGACGCGGATGCCGTGATCGTGGCTCTGGGGGAGGAAGCAGACTGGGCGTGCCTGACGCCCGAGTGCGCCTGCCAGTTGACCCCTGCAGGGGCGATGGAGGTCGACCTGCTGACCCTGCAAAGCGGCGACCCCGACATCTTCGCTGCGGGTGATGCGATTCGCGGCCCGAGCACCGTCATTGAAGCTATCGCCGACGGCAAGCGAGCGGCCGTATCGATCGACCGCTATTTGAAGGGGCTGGATCTACGCCAGGGCCGGGCCAAGGAATGGGTGGCCGTGGACGAGGTGCAGAAAGAGAAGTACAACCCGGCCGATCGAGCGCCCATGCCTCGCGTGGAGCCCGCGGAGCGCTCCCAGGACTTCGCCGAAGTCGAGCAGGGCCTGGCGGAAGAGATGGTGGTCCAGGAGGGTGATAGGTGCCTCAAGTGCGGTAGCAGCTGCCTGCAGGCCTGCCCCTACGGGGTTATCCAGTTCAACCCGCAGGAAGGCAAGGCCCACAAGTGCGACCTATGCTGGCCCCGCATCCACCAGGGTGAGGTGCCTGTATGTGTCGAGACGTGCCTCACCGATGCCATCAGCTTCGGCGAGATAGACCTGCTCCGGCAGAAGGCAGCCACTCTGGGCCGGTCGATCATCGCTGACCTGAGCGAGGAGTCCGTCCTGTACATCAAGTAAGCCCGGTTCCCCAGCTTCCGGGAGGCACTGCCTGACGATCGGGAGTGCCTCCCGGGCCAGCACAACCGCCCAGCAGGCCTGGGAGGCCTGCATGACAAGGGGAGCTCATTGGCATGGTGGAAGACAAACCCCAGTTGTCCTATCTGCAGAAGCTCAAGGGTGTGAGAATCCGATCCGAGGCGCCCCATCCCACATGGCGCGAGTCTGTCGTCGCTGGTCTGGGCGGAGCGCTTGCCATAGCCATCCTCTACGCGCTCACCGTTGATCTCAAGCTCGTCACCTGTTTCATGGCTCCGCTCGGGGCAACCTGCGCCTTGGTCTTCGGGCTCCCGACCGCTCCCGTATCGCAGCCGCGCAACATCATCGGCGGGCACGTACTTTCCGCCCTTGTTGGGCTCGTCGTGTTCTCGGTGAGCGGTCAGACCACATGGTGGACAATGGCGCTGGCCGTTGGACTGGCCATGGTGGCCATGGCTATGACGCGCACGTATCACCCGCCAGCCGCGGTCACGGCCCTCCTGCCCGTGCTGCAGGAGATCACTGCGTTCACCTGGGTGCTCGCGCCGGTGGGTCTGGGGGCGATGCTCCTGGTCGTCATCGCTGTGCTGTACAACAACCTCTTCGCCGACCGGCGCTACCCGGTCTCTTGGTGGTGAGGAACCTTCCGAGAGGTGCCGTGCAGCGAGGAGCCTATTCCGGCGGCCTCAGCGCTTCAATGACACTGGCATCCACCCACCAGATGTCATCGCGCAGAGCGAAGAACAGGTACTTTCCATCAGGGGAGATGGAGGCGCCGCCGGCCATACGGTCGAAACCGTGCTGCGTCAAATCGATCGCATCGCCCCACGATCCGTCTGCATTTCGGAAGCTGACGAAGAGGTACGCCCCGCCCTGGACATCAAACAGGAGGTAGCTCCCGTCGGGAGCGATGCACGGGTGCGCCTGGCTTCCCCGGCCGCTGGTGATGGGCAGTGTCTCGTACTCTGCGAAGCGATCTCCCTGCAGTGTGATCCTCGCCAGAGAAGTCTGCCCGTTGATGTCTCGCGACGACAAGTCGGTGACGTACATCTGGCCATCCCGGCTTGAGCTTGGAAACATGCCCCCACCTGCGAACTCCGGTTCCGACCAGCCCGCTTGGGTCCTCTTGAGCACGTAGATGCCGATTTCGGAGGGAGGACCGGGCTGTCCTTCGGGGGCGGGGTGGCGCCAGCCGAAGTACAGCCTCTGGTTGTCGAAGGTGAGGTGGGGAGTGTACGCGTCGTATCCTGCCGTTTCCGGTAGCTGCTCGGGGGCGGTCCATTCTCCGTCCACGAGTGTGCTGAACAGGATCGTTGCCGATGAATCAGCCGCGACCCGGTAGAAGTAGTACTCCGTGCCATCCGGGGAGAAGGTCCCCGAGAACTCGGTGGAATCGGGCCCGGAGACGATTCCCGGGGCGAAGACCTCGGCTGCCATTCCGGGCGGTTCCTGACCGAGATAGGGGCCACGCAACGGGGTGGCGGCGGCAGGCGGGGATGCGGTCGGACTGGCCGCTTGGGGTGCACACGACGCCGCGAGCACGGCGAGCACGGCCAAGGACGAGACGAGCGCTCTGAAAGCAGGTCGGCTGATCGACGTGCCGGATGTCGTGACGGCCTCCGCGAAACGTCGCATCTGAGTTCCCCCCGGTCTTCGCGGGTGTGGTTCTTCCTACCTGATATCGAACTTCCGGAGTGGCTCCGGTCCGTGGATCGTTTGGCGTTCGATCGCGAGCAGCCCGTCGTCATTCGGCACGACGTGCCAGCGAACGAGCTGGATCGCACCCTCGGCGATCTCGATAGCCGTCATGCTCGTGGGGTAGATGCAGCACCCTGTGTTGAAGTAGGGGAGCTCGGTGCGGCGCGGGAACTTGAACCGGTGCGTGTGGCCACAGATGAGCATCATGCGGTGCTTCTCGATCCACTTGTTGTAGTTTCTCTCGATCTTGTGCCGCTTCGTGACGTTCTTGGAGGGGCTGGTCGGATTCTGGAATCCGAAGGCGTGCATGAACCGCCACGTGTACTTCATGGAGAGCATCGTGATGAACCAGAACTGGTCGTTGTAGAAGTCGCCCTGGTGTCCGTGTACCACGAGGATTCTCTGGCCGGTTCCGGTGTGCTCGAGAACGAGGGCCTCACGGGGCTCTATCCCCCGTAGCATCGGGTACGTCAGCTCGGTGTAGTCGTCGTAGTAGGTGAAGAAGTTGCGCTCAACGAATGCCGGGTCTCTGAGCTGGATGTCGTGGTTGCCGTACAGCAGGATGAGACGCTCGTCGTCGTGGAAGCGCTGCACCGCATCGAAGGCTTCAGGATGGGCGTTCCTGATGTGTCTGAAATTCGGGTGCTCCCAGAGTTCGTCGCCATCACCGGCCTCGACGTACACGAAGCCATCCTCGTAGTAGTAGTCGAGGGCGTGCAGGTAGGCGTTCTGGTTCTTGATGAACTCGTCCGAGTGGCTGCCATCGCCGCGGTGGCAGTCGCTGATGATGACGTAGCGCGAGCTGTCATCGATCTGTGCGACCCGTGCATTCTTGCGGGCCTCGGTCAGACGCTGGTCCGTGCGCACCCAATCACCCCCTCGCATCACTCTACGGCGGTCGCGGCGTCTGCGCCAGGACGGCGGGCGCTGCATCAGGGCCGCCAGGCGGTCTATGGGTACATGCCCTAGTGGGTATCTATCGTGTGTCTTGTGCAATCTGTCACTAAGTGTCCATCGATGGATGCCGATACAGGGACTGGGGGAACGACAGCACGCCGGAGGCGAGGAATGGACGGCAAAGGTGCTCAAGGCGACGGACCTGGCTGGGAAGTCGATGCGGAGCTAACAGTGATGCACCTTCGCGACAAGGTGATCGACTGTCTGCTGTCGACCCACGGCGACTACTTTGCGCGTTCCCGCGCGGCTCTCGGGCTCGACAGTAGCGCGGCGGCGGTGCGTTCAACCGCCCAGGGTATGGTCGCGCTTGCGTTCCAGTCGGTCGGCGGATCGTACGACGCGCCGACACTGCCTGTGCTGGCCAAGGTCGTGAACCTGCTCTCGGAGCGCGCGCTCGACTGGGGTGCTGAGCCCGACTCCATCTTCCATTGCCACTGCGAACTCATGCAAGACGTTGGCAAACTGGAGCTGCTGCAGTCGTCCGAGTCAGACGCCATGCGGCGGAGGAACTGATCACACACCGCGAATCCCGCTTCACCGGCTGCGGCTGTAGTCTCGGACCCTGCTAGACTGTTTCGCGTGATCATTACTGTCGACCATGTAACCAGATCCATCGGGGAGCGCGTCCTGTTTGCGGACGCGTTCCTTCGCGTGGGTGCGCGCGACCGCGTTGCGCTGGTTGGCGCCAACGGCACCGGCAAGACGACGCTGCTCGAGGTGATCGCGGGCAACCAGGAGCCTGACGAGGGCTCGGTCATTCGCGCCAAGGGCGCAACGGTGGGCTATCTGCGTCAGGAGGCCATCGAGATGGCCGGACGCAGCGTTCTCGATGAGGTGCTCTCCGAGGCGGCCGGCGTCCGCGGGCTCGAGCACCGCATCGCGATGCTCGCCGAGGAGCTCGAGACGGCCGAGGCTGAGCAGGCCGAGGTGTTGCTCGCCGAATACGGTCGGCTGCAGGAGCGCTTCGAGCACCTCGGCGGGTACACAGTGGATGCTGAGGCGCGCTCGGTGCTGACCGGCCTCGGCTTCAAGGAGCGCGATCTGGGGCGTGACGTGGCCGAGCTCTCGGGCGGGTGGCTCATGCGCGTGGCGCTCGCGAAGCTGCTGCTCGTGGAGCCTGACGTGCTGCTCCTCGACGAGCCGACCAACCATCTCGATCTTGAGAGCGTGACCTGGCTCGAAGGGTTCTTGAAAAGCTACGAGGGAGCGGTCCTCCTCGTGAGTCACGATCGCTCCTTCATGGACGCGCTTGTCGACCGGGTGGCCGAGCTGGAGCGGCGGCGACTCTCCGTCTATCACGGCACCTACTCGGAGTATGAGGCGCAGAAGGTCGGCGACCAGGAGCGGCTGGAGACGGCCAAGAAGCAGCAGGACCGCCACATCGAGCAACAGGAGCGCTTCATCGAGCGCTTCCGCTACAAGAACACCAAGGCGAAGGCCGTACAGAGCCGCATCAAGGCCCTCGACCGCGTGGAACGCATAGAGCTTCCCGAGGCGCGTCAGAAGGTCAGGTTCGCGTTCCCGCAGCCCGAGCGGACCGGCGATGAGGTGATCCGGCTCGACCACGTCGCCAAAGCCTACGGCGAGAACGTGGTCTACCGCGACCTCTCGCTGGCGCTCTACCGGGGCGATAAGGTGGCCCTCGTGGGGCCGAACGGGGCGGGGAAGTCCACACTCCTGCGGATGCTTGCAGGCGAGCTCGCTGCCGACACGGGGTCGCGCGCCCTCGGCCAGAAGGTCACGGTCGCGTACTTCGCGCAGCACCAGCTCGAGGCGCTCGGACTGCGTAACACGGTGCTTGACGAGCTGCTCACCGCCGCACCCGATTGGACGCAACAACAGGCGCGCACGCTCCTCGGCACGTTCCTGTTCCACGGTGACGACGTGAAGAAGCTGGTGCGCGTGCTTTCGGGCGGTGAGCGCGCGCGGCTGGCGCTCGCAAAGATGTTGGTGCGCCCGGCTTCGCTGCTCTGTCTCGACGAGCCGACGAACCATCTCGACATCCAGGGCCGTGACGTTCTTGAGACTGCGCTCAGGCAGTACACGGGCACGCTGGCGCTGATCACCCACGATCGGCACCTCATCCGCGGGGTCTGCAATCGCATCGCAGACGTGCGCGGCGGCGGGGTCACGATCTACGAGGGCGATTACGAGTACTACGCGTACAAGCGCGCCGAGCTCGAGGGAACTCGTGTGCCGACTGGCGGTGGCGGACGGGGCAGCCTCGGCAAGGCGACCGAGGCCACGGCGAGTCGTGCGGCGGATTCAGACGAGCCGCGCGAGCGGAGGAGCAAGGATGCCAAACGAGCCGAGGCCGAGACGCGCAACCGCCTCTACCGTGGGACGAAGGATGCGAAGCGTCGGTTGGCCTCGGTCGACCGGGAGCTCTCCACGGTGAACGTCCGTCACGAGGAGTTGCTTGCAGTTCTGGCCGACACCGCGCTTTACGAGGACAAGGAACGCTTCACGGCGGCGATGGAGGAGTATGCTTCAGTCAAGGGTCGCCTCGCGGCGCTCGAGGCGGAGTGGCTCGATCTCTCCGAACGCATCGAGGCTCTACAAGCCGGAGGTCCGGAATGATTGTAACAATGTTTACAAACTATGGGCCGGTCTGATATAAGGCTACGGAGGCAGAAGCGTGAGGCGGTGCTTCTGCGCCGTGTGGACTGGTTGGGAGTCGCGTCGCGCTGTTCGTACACTACGGAATGGTACTGGGGGTGAGCGGTGACTTCGAGTGAGACCCTTTTGTTCGTAGTCGGGCTCGCCGCCGGCCCGGTGCTGTTCCTGCTGGTCATGCTGGGGGCAAACTCGCTGCTAGCGCCCAAGCGCCCAAGCGAGCTCAAGGGCAGTGCGTACGAATGCGGCATCCCGCAGGCCGGATCCCCGTGGCGGGGGGTCAACATCCGCTTCTCCACCATCGCGCTCCTGTTCGTGATCTTCGACGCCGAGACGGTGCTTCTGTTCGCCGTGGCGTCCAGAGTGCGCGGCTCTCTCACGGGTGCGGTCGAGGTCGGAGCATTTGCGGCATTCCTCGCACTCGGCCTCTTCTACGCCTGGAAGAAGGGGGCGCTGAAGTGGCCGGCATAGACGACGTGGCCAAGGCACTCGAGCGTGTCCCCGGCGGCGGGATCATCCTCACGAGCATCGACGCTATCGCCGATTGGGCTCGCGGGTACTCGCTGTGGATGATGCCGATGGGAACCGCGTGCTGCGCGATGGAGCTCATCGCAGCGTCGTTCTCGAAGTTCGACTTCGACCGCCATGGCTCCATCCCGCGTCCGGACCCCCGGCACACCGACGTGATGGTTGTGGCCGGCACGATCACCCACAAGATGGCGCCGTCGGTTAAGCTCCTGTGGGCGCAGATGCCAGAGCCGAAGTGGTGTATCGCGATGGGGAACTGCGCGATCTCCGGCGGCATCTTCTACTACGATACCTACTCTGTCGTGCGCGGCGTGGACGAGTTCCTGCCGGTGGACGTCTACATCGCCGGATGTCCGCCGCGGCCGGAGGCCTTGCAGGACGCGATCCTGCGCCTACGCGAGAAGGTCCGTGCGGAGTCCGTCTCGCCCGGACGTGCTCGCGAGATCGAGTCGATCCTCCCACTGCCCTCAGATGCCCCGCGCGGCTCGGCCGGTGACGACGAGTGAACATCAACGAGCTTCGGGAGCATCTCTGCGAGTCCTACCCGGACCTGTGCCCGCTGTTCTCGGTGGAGTTCGGCGACGGCGTGATGCAGGTTGCGTCGTCCGGTCTCCATGAGGCTGCAGCTGACCTTAAGGCGCTCGGATTCGACATGCTCGGCATGGTCACTGCAGTCGATTTCGGCGAGGAGTTCGAGCTCATCTATCGTCTCCGGTCGCGGGAAATGCGCGTGGGCATGATCGTGCGTACCCGCGCGCCGCGCGATAATCCCGCGGTTGCCAGCGTCACGGACCTGTGGCCCGCTGCGAACTGGCACGAGCGCGAAGTCTACGACCTGTTCGGTATCACCTTCGAGGGCCATCCGGACCTTCGGCGCATACTGCTGCCCGATGACTGGGTCGGCCACCCGCTCCGCAAGGACTACGAGGATCCGGGGATCATCAGGAGGCCTGACTACCTGTGACCGAGCCCCGAGACATCGACATGGAGCTCGAGACGCCGGTTGCCGTCACAGACGAGAGCGGACACCTCGTCGTGAACATCGGTCCCTCGCACCCTTCCACTCACGGGGTCTGCCGCGTGCTCGTGGAGCTCGACGGCGAGATCGTGGTGAAGGCGGAGCCCATCATCGGGCACCTGCACCGCGGCATCGAGAAGATGGCCGAGAACCGCACGTACCTGCAGGTCGTGCCGCTCACGGACCGGCTGGACTACGTCGGCTCGATGTACGCGAACTGGGCGTACTGCCGGGCGGTAGAGCGCCTGGCCGGCATCCGCGTGCCTGAGCGTGCCGAGTACATCCGCGTGATCGTCTGCGAGCTGCAGCGCATCGCCAGCCACATGATGGCGATCGGCCCGGCCGGCGCAGACACGGGCGCCACCAGCGCCTTCATGTACACGTTCTGGCAGCGCGAGATGGTGGTCGACCTGTTCGAGGCGCTGTGCGGCGCACGGCTTACCTACAACTATGTGCGCCCCGGTGGCGTCGCCTCCGATCTGCCCGAAGGCTGGGTCGAGCGGTGTCGCGCGTTCATCGCGCAGCACCCAGCGGCGATGCTCGAGATCGACCGGTTCCTGTTCGGCAACGTCATCTTCCGCGCTCGTACCAAGGGCATCGGCGTGCTTGCTGCCGCCGATGCCGTGGCCTGGGGCGCGACCGGTCCGGTCGCCCGCGGCTCGGGGGTCTCGTGGGATCTTCGCCGCGATGACCCGTACTCCGTCTACCCGCGCTTCGACTTCGACGTCCCGGTGGGTTCGCGCGGCGATTCCTACGACAGGGCTCGTGTGCGCGTTTACGAGGCGGTGGAGTCCTGCCGGATCATCGGTCAGGCCCTGGACGGGCTCGCCGAGTTCAAGCCTGGTGACATCAAGGCCGAGGCGATGCCGCGCCTTCTGGCGCCGCCGCCGGGCGACGCCTACGACCACATCGAAAGCGCCCGAGGGTCCCTCGGCGTGTACCTCGTGAGCGACGGCAGCGTTCGGCCGTACCGCATGAAGGTGCGTTCGCCCGCTTTCTGCAATCTCGCCCTGCTTCCCCTCGTTGCCGAGGGCCACACGCTCTCGGACCTCGTGGTCATCCTTGGATCCCTCGACCCTGTGTTCGGGGAGGTGGACCGGTGACCTTTGTGTGGGGACTCCTCTGGGGCCTTGGCGCGGTGATGCTGATCGCCGGTGGCGCGGTCATCGGCGTGTGGTGGGAGCGCAAGGTCGCCGGACGTATCCAGCTGCGCTACGGCCCGCAGCAGATCGGCCCCGCGGGCTCACTGCAAATGATCGCCGACGTGCCCAAGCTGCTCTTCAAGGAGGACATCGTCCCCGATGGGGCGGACAAGCCGGTCTTCCGCTATGCGCCGCTTGCCGTTTTTGCGCCGATTGCGATGGGCGCCGCGGTCATACCGTTCTGGGCTGGGTGGGCGCCGTTCGATTCGTCGGTGGGCATGCTGTTCTTCCTCGCTGTCCCTGCCATCGGCGTCATCGGCATACTGCTTTCGGCCTGGGGGTCGCACAACACGCTGTCGACCATCGGTGGTCTGCGCGCCGCCGCGCAGATGATCTCCTACGAGGTGCCACGCTCGCTCTCGGTGCTCTCCGTGGTGATCCTGGCGGGTTCGATGCGGCCGATCGAGGTCATGGACGCGTGGCGCTGGTGGTGGGTGCCGCTCACCTTCGTGGGGTTCCTCATCTACTTCATCGCGTCGATCGCCGAGATGAACCGCGGTCCGTTCGACTTGCCGGAAGCGGAGTCTGAGATCGTTGCCGGCTACTTCGCCGACTACTCGGGCTTTCGCTGGGCGATCTTCATGATGGGCGAGTACGGAGCGATGATCGTCGCGTCACTGTTTGGAGCGGCGGTCTTCCTGGGCGGCTTCCGCTGGCTGCCGGGCGTTGGCGGACTCGCGGTCTTCATCCTGCTCGCTTCGCTCCTGATTACCGCAGTGATGTGGATCAAGTGGACGTTCCCGCGCTTCCGGCAGGACCATCTGATGACGTTCTGCTGGACGGTGCTGACGCCGCTCGCGCTGCTCCAACTCGTGGTGGCGGGGGTGGTCTCGCTATGGCTGTGAAGCCTGAGCCCGTCCGCACGCCCGCGACGGTCAGCGACGAGTATCCTGCCGGCATCAAGGGCATGCTCGCGGGTGCACGCTCCATCCTCACGGGCTTTGCTGTCACCGTGAGCAAGGTGCGCACGCGCCCGGTCACCGTGCGCTATCCCGCCGAGAAGCTCACGGTGAGCGACCGGTGGCGGGGCGCGCTCCGGTTGCGTGGCGTGCTCGGTCGCGATGAGGTGCCGCTGCTGAGCTCCATGCCGGGAGAGCACAACTCCGTCATCGACGGCCTGCACCGCTCCTCCCGCCTGCCCGGATGCGTCGGCAACTGCCCCGCGAACGTGGACGCCCGGGGGCAGTCGTTCCTCATCGCAGACGGCCGCGTTGCCGACGCCTACGCACTGGTTCGCGAGCGGAACATCATGCCCGGCGTACTCGGCCGAATCTGTCATCATCCCTGCGAGACCGCATGCCGGCGGAACTTCTACGATGAACCCATCGCCATCCGACCGCTTCACCGGTTCGCATTCGAGGAGTTCCAGAAGATCCGACCGGACGCGCTGCCGGTTCTGCCGAACACGCAGGGCAAGCGCGTGGCGATCATCGGGTCCGGTCCTTCGGGACTGGCGGCGGCGTACGACCTCATGCGCCTCGGCTACGGTGTTGTGATGTACGAATCGGAGGAGGAGCCAGGCGGCGCACTGCGTAGCGGCGTCCCGGCGTACCGTCTTCCGCGTGACGTGCTGTCGCGCGAGATCGACGACATAGTCGAGATGGGGTTGGAGCTCCACTGTGGTGTCGAGGTAGGCAAGGACAAGCCCCTCGCCGCCATCAGGCGGGAGGCCGACGCCCTCTTGCTTGCCGTCGGGCTGCAGCAGAGTCGCATCCTGCCGATCCCGGGCGCCGACGCCGAAGGTGTGGTGGGCGCGCTTGAGTTCCTCTGGGCGGGTAATCACACCGGCGAGGCCGGTGTGCGCGGGAAGCGCGTGTTCGTCATCGGCGGCGGCAACGTAGCCGTGGACGTGGCGCGGGTCGCCCTTCGTGTCGGCGCGAGCGAGGTGCGTCTCGCGTCGCTCGAGTCGGACGAAGAGATGCCGGCGCATCCGTGGGAGATCGCCGAGGCGCTGGACGAGGGCGTCATCGCAACGTGTTCCGTCGGCCCCGAGCGCGTGCTCGTGGAGCGCCATCGCGTGGTCGGAATGCAGATGCGCGAGTGCCTGTCGGTCTTCGACGAAGTCGGCAAGTTCTCGCCCAAGTTCGGCGAAGGCCTGAGCGATTTCGCGTGCGACGTCGTCGTCTTCGCCATCGGCCAGGCCGCGAAGCTCGACGCGCTGCTCGGCGGCACGGAAGTGATGATGAGCGGGCAGAACCGGCTCGCCGTGGACGGCACGACCTTCAGCACGACCACCCCGGGCGTTTTCGCCTGTGGCGAGGTGGTCACGGGTCCCGGCAGCGCCATCGGGTCGATCGCTACGGGACACGAGGCCGCCGAGACGATCCACCGTTACTTGCAGGAGCAGCCTGTCGACGAGGAGTCTCGCGTTCGGCGGCCCGTTCCCAAGTACGCCAAGTACGCTCCGGTAGACCTGAGCCTCGTGGAGGACGACCGTCTACGCGCAGGCATGCCGTTCTCGGATGCCGAGGAACGGGCGCGGGACTTCCGGCCCGTGGAACTGGGTCTCGCTTACGACGAGGCCATGGCCGAGGCGACCCGGTGCCTGCGTTGCGAGTCCGAGGTGTGCGTAGGCTGCACCTTCTGTGCGCGGACGTGCCCGGACTTCGCCATCCAGGTCGAACGGGACGACACGCCGGGAGAGCGCTGCCTCACGCGCTACGAGCTTGACCTCACGATGTGCTGCTTCTGCGGTCTGTGCGCCGAGCAGTGTCCCACCGGCGCCCTGACGCACACCGGCCAGTACGAGCTCTCGTTCTTCCACCGGGAACTGATGACGTTCGACAAGGGCGAGATGCTGCGAGATGCCGGGGGAGAGCGTGCAACGGGCCGTGACGGCATCGTTTCGCCTGCGTGTCCCACGCGCAAGGAGGTCGAGCGATGAGCGGTTCGGACATCGCGCTCGCATCGACGATGGTCGCGATGATCGCATGCGCAGCCGGGGTCGTGTTCGCGCGCGAGGCGGTGCGCCTGTTCGTCTCGCTCGGGGGTTTCCTGCTGGCCGTCGCCGCGGCGTTCCTTGTGCTCGGCCATCCGCTGGTCGCGGTCGCACAGGTATTCCTCTACGTGGGGGGCGTGCTGGTCCTGCTCCTCTTCGCGCTGATGGTCGTACGCCGGGGCACAGACGAGCGGCTTGCCGTGCGGTCTCGAAAAGACCCGGGCGCGGCGCTGATCAGCTTCGGTGTGTTCCTGCTGCTGGCGCTTGGTGTGGCTCCCGTTCTCGGGACGTCAGATCGTCTGATGGTCGAACCGGCCGACGTAGGGGCGTATCTGCTGGGGCCGGGACTCGTCGTCTTCGAACTGGCGGGCGTGCTTCTGCTGGCTTCGCTCCTTGCGATTCTCGTGATCGTCAAGGCAGGTGAGGACCGATGATCGTCGCCGTGGGTTGTGCTGCGGTATTCTCACTCGGCTTCTACGCCGTGCTCGTGCGACGTGACGTGATCGGCATGCTCGCGGGCGGCGAACTCATGATCGGCGCGGCGAATGTGTTGCTCCTCGCGAGCGGGACACTGGACAACGCTCCGGTCATCGGGGGCGCCTCGCTGCTCGTTCTGGTGATTGCTGCCGCCGAGGCATCGATCGGCCTGGCGCTTGTGGTGACCGCCTTCCGCGGCACAGGACGCTCGCAGGTCGAGGAGTTCGGGGAGGTGTCCGGCTAGTGATGCGGGTCGAGATCCTACTCGTCGTCTCCCTGGTCGTCGCTCTCGGAACGGCGCTTGCGGGTGCGCGTGCGGTTCGCGTGACACGCTGGCTGGTGCTTGCCGGGCCGGTACTTGCGGTTTGGACGGGGATCCAGCATCTCGCGCAGTCGGCGGACGCAGCCTCGCCGGAGCCGTTCATCGGTCTCGGGCAGTCCGGGGCGATCGCATGGCTGGCGCCGGGCACCATGGAGGTCGGTCCTGCCCTCGACGCGGTCTCGGCAGTGATGCTGCTGGTCGTCGGCGTCGTCGCGGCGATGGTCGTCATCTTCTCGGTCGGCTACATGGCCGAGGATCGTTCTCAGGCGCGGTACTTCGCGCTGCTCTCGGCATTCACCGCTGCGATGAGCGGACTGGTGGTGGCCCGGTCGCTTCTCGATCTGTTCATCGCCTGGGAGCTTGTAGGCGCCTGCAGCTACCTGCTCATCGGTTTCTGGTTCCACAAGCCGTCCGCTGCCCGCGCGGCGATGAAGGCGTTCATGGTCACCCGCGTCGGCGATGTGGGTCTGCTGTTTGCCCTTGCGCTGCTATGGCGGGAGACCGGCACGCTCGGTCTGGCCGAGGTCATGCAAGCGCTTCCGACCCTCGAGGCCGGCACCATCACTACCATCGCGCTCTTGCTCTTCGTGGGAGCGGCCGGCAAGTCGGCGCAGTTCCCGCTGCACATCTGGCTGCCGGACGCGATGGAGGGACCCACCCCGGTCTCCGCGCTGATCCATGCAGCCACGATGGTCGCAGCCGGCGTGTTCCTGGTGGTCCGGACGTGGCCCGTATTCGAAGCGTCTCCCACCGCGCGGCTCGTGGTGCTCGTGATCGGGTGCGTGACCGCGCTCGGCGCAGCGGCAGCTGCCATTCCCCAGACGGATATCAAGCGCGTTCTCGCGTATTCGACCATCAGCCAACTCGGCTTCATGTTCGCGGCTCTCGGCGCCGGCGCCTGGCAGGCGGCGTTCTTCCATCTCGTCACGCACGCGGCGTTCAAGTCGCTCCTGTTCCTCGGGTCGGGGAGCGTGATCCACGGGGCGGGGACGCAGGACCTGCGTGAGATGGGCGGCCTGCGCAAGGCGATGCCTGTCACTGCAGCAACCTGGGTGATCGGCATCGTGGCGCTCACGGGGCTTCCGCCGCTTGCCGGCTTCTTCTCGAAAGACGCGATCGTTGACTCCGTGCTGTCCGCCGCACCCGCGGCGGGCGTGGCGCTCCTGCTCGCAAGCGCGTGCACCGCACTCTATGCGTTCCGCGCGACGCGCCTGGCATTCGCCGGGACCTTCCGCGGTGCGGGCCACCCTCACGAGTCGCCGATGACGATGACCGTGCCTCTCGCCGTTCTGGCGGTGCTCGCAGCCGGCCTCGGCGCCGCGCAGGGGTGGTTCGCCCACATCTTCGGTGGTCACGGGGAGCTCGCGCTCCCCGTGGCGCTCAGCTCAACGGCGATCGCGATCGTCTTCGCGCTCGTGGGCTGGAAGGTGGGCGTTCCCCAGCAGGCAGACGGTCCGGCGGCGGGTGCCGCACCGTGGTGGCTGTACGTGCGGTCCGGCTACGGCGTGGACGGTCTGGTGATGCGATTCGCGTCCTGGACCGAGCGAAGCGCGTCTGTCGCGGCCGCCGGTTTCGACCGGGTCGTGGTCGACGGCGCGGTGATGGGCGTGGCGAAGGCGGTCCGCGCACTCGGCGGGGTGGTCAACGGTATGCAGACCGGAGAAGGGCCGCTGTATGCGTCGCTCACCGCGGTCGGTGCGGCGCTGCTCGTGGCCATTGCACTCTGGGCGGGGCGGTGACGGGGTGACGATCGCACTGCTCATCGTGATCCCCCTCGCCGGATGCCTCGCGGTGCTCGCATTCCGCTCTCCGCCGATGAACCGCGCTGTGGCCCTGGCGTCGACACTCGGTACGGCGGCGCTTGCCGCGCTCGCGGTGCGCGAGTACCTCGCGTCAGGTGCCCCCCTCACGTTCGCGTTGAGCGGAACCGTGGGTTCGTTCGTGCGCCTTTCGGCAGACGGCATCGCGCTGCCACTCGTGGCGTTGACCGCGGTACTGAGCGTGGTCGCGATCCTGGTGTCCTGGAATGCCGAGCGACTGAACGCGCACCTCGCCCTGCTGCTCGCGCTGGAGGCGGCCGTGCTGGCTGTATTTCTTGCCGCGGACCTGGTGCTGTTCTACGTGGCATGGGAGGCCGTGCTCATCCCGATGTTCTTCTTGATCGGGGGATGGGGACACGAGGGTCGCCGGCTGGCCGCGATGAAGTTCTTCGTCTACACCTTCGCGGGTAGCGCCCTGATGCTGATCGCGCTGGTGATCCTCGTGCTTGCTCAGGGCGGTCACGAGATGGTCCCGGCGGGCACCGTAGCGCTCGGTCCGCAGGAGCAACTCGTCTTCTGGCTTCTCGCCCTCGGCTTCCTGGTGAAGATCCCCGTGTGGCCGCTGCACACGTGGCTGCCCGATGCGCATGTTGAAGCCCCGACCTCCGGCTCGCTCATGCTGGCCGGCGTGCTGCTGAAGATGGGTGGCTACGGGATCCTGAGACTCTGCATCCCGTACGCCCCGAACGCCTTCTCCGAGGCTGCTCCGCTGCTCGCGGTCCTCGGCGGGATCGGCATCGTGTACGGCGCGGCAGTTGCGTTGGGTCAGAGCGACCTTAAGCGCTTGGTCGCCTACTCGTCTGTGGCTCACATGGGCTTCGTGGTCCTCGGCCTGGCGAGCGGCACCGAACTTGGTATGCAGGGAGCGATGCTGGCCATGGTGAGTCACGGCGTGGTCGCAGCACTGCTGTTCCTGCTGGTCGGAAGCTTGTACGACCGTTCGCACACGCGCGAGATGAGCGCGTTCGGCGGACTCGGCACATCAATGCCGAAGTGGGCGACGGTCTTCGTCTTCGCCTGTCTGGCGAGCCTTGGTCTTCCGGGGCTCTCCGGGTTCCCGGGCGAGTTTGCGGCGGTGACCGGCTCGTTCGTGCGCTTCGGCTGGCCCGTGGCGCTCGTGGGCCTGGGCGTGGTGCTTGCCGGCGCATACAACCTGCGTGCGATCCGCACCGTCGTGCATGGCGAACGCGCCGAGCCGGGCGCAGGTGGATCGCCGTCATCGGAGATGGGTGGCGCGAAGCACCTGTCGGATCTCGTGCCGAGGGAGCTGCTCGCCATCGCGCCGCTGGCGATCCTCATCGTCTTGCTCGGGGTCTGGCCCCGCATCGTGACGGATCTCGCGGGATCATCCATAGCCGACCTTCTCGCGACGCTTGCAGGGGCGAGGTGATGGCAGTGCAGGTACCCCTCACACTCCTCGTGCCCGCGGCGATCGTGCTCGCAGGGCTGGTGGCGGCGCTGCTTGCCGACGCGTTCGAGCAGCGCTCGATCGCGCTGTGGCTGCTCGTGGCGTCGTTGCTTGGAGCCGCCCTCACTGCCGTCGTGATGAATCTCGACGCGTCTATGGTCGCGTCACCGGTCTTCACGGCCTCGGGCGGAGCTGTGGTCATCGGCGGGCTCGGCTACCTGCTGACTGCGGTCGCGATCGCCGCAGGGCATCGGCGCTTTGCCGGGCGTGCCCGGGGAGTGCCGATGGCGGCGCTCATGGCGCTCGGTGCGCTGTTCGCGGCCGCGCTCGCCGCCACGGTCGACCTGCTCGTGTTCGTCGTGTCGCTCTCCGGGATGGCGGTAGTCGCCTACGCGCTCGTAGCAGGCGCCGGTACGCGTCGTGCCGAGGAGTCCGCGGTGCGCTACTTCATCCAGGGCATGGTCGCAAGCGCTCTGACCGTCATAGGCGTCGCCTACCTGCTTGGAGCGGGTTCGGGCCTGACGGGATACGATGCGGTGCTCTCAGGTGTGGGGGTGGGAGAGGGGCGCGCGGTGCTCATGGCCCTGGGGCTCGTGACGGCAGTGCTCGCGTTCAAGGTGGGCGCTTTCCCGTTCCACTCATGGGTGCCCGATGCGTACGAGACCGCAGATCCCCCCGTAGCGGCATACCTCGGCGCAGTACCGAAGATCGCCGGTGTGGTCGCGCTCACGGTGGTCACGCGGGTGACGCTCTTCGAAGCGGTGGACCCCGCGGCAACCACGGCCGTACTGACGGTGCTTGCGGTGGGCTCGCTGCTGTTCGGCGCGTTCGGGATGGTACGTCAACGTGCAGTGGGACGGATGTTGGGATACTCGGCGATCGCTCAGGTGGGCTACGCGCTGACAGCTCTCGCGGCAGGAGCCGGAGGGATTGATGCTGCGGTCGTACACATCGTCATGTACGCGCTTGCCGCGTCCGCCGCGTTCGTGGGGCTCGAGGCGGTCCTGAGGGTTCGTCCCGAGTGGGACGGCTCGCTCGAGGGCTTGAGGGGGCTCTCGCGTGAGGCACCACTGCTTGCCGCGTCGCTCGGCGTGGTGATGCTCTCGCTCACGGGCGTGCCGCTGCTGGCCGGCTTCTGGGGCAAGTTCGCGGTGCTTACCGCTGCCGTGGAGGCGGACATGGTGTGGCTCGCTCTTCTGGCGGGCGTCGCCGCGGTCGTGTCCTTCGGCGGGTACGGATCTGTCGTCCGGTCCCTGTACTTCGACGAAGCACCGGAGACGCCGGCGGAGAGACGATCCGGCGGACTGCCCGCGTGGGTGGCAGGCCTCCTTGCGGTCGTGCTCATCGTTCTTGGCATGCTTCCGCTTGCGCGCGGTCTGGACCCCTTGTTCGCGGCACTGGGTCTCTAAAGAGCCGATCGCCCAAAGTGCGTAGTGCCGGTGCTTGATTGTGAACGAGTTCACCCTTGCATGAAGTATTCTTGGCTTGTATAGTCATTTGAGTGAGTTGCTTCGGCAACCCCTTACCCCTGAGCCTCAAGGTGCCGGCCTTGAGGCTCTCCTTCCTTTTTGTGCGGGAAGTCACGGAGAGCGCCGTCCGTCATCCTGCCCCCCGCGTTTGGTAAAGCCAGCCGTCCACGATGCCGATACTCACCCACGAGATGATGATTTCAGACGAGCAGGTACGGCGAGCCGTCGACTACCTGCGGAACTCAGATGAATACCCGGTTCCGGTCCGCGCAGACGCGGATCCCGCTGCGCTCGCACTCGTCGACAGGGTCGTCGAGGCGCTCCGCGAGATCCCGGATGTGCGTGAGGATCGGATCGCGCACGCCAGGGTGCTCGTTGACCAGGCGTTGCCGTCCTCCGAGGAACTGGCAAGCAAGCTTATCGGACGAGTGGTGTCGGACTCGATCCGCTAACAGGCGTCGATGCGGGGTTCGGGCGCGGGCTTCCCCGAGAGGGGGGTCCGCGCTTCTGCTACGATTGGGCTGGTGGTCGCCGCGCCGACCTCGCGTTCGCGCGTGCGCGCAGCCGCTCGAGAGGGGTCTGGGGTGGAGTACACAAGGGACAGGCTGGGCCAGCTGCTGCTTCGAGAGGGAGTCGTCACCGACGAGCAGTTGGATGCCGCACTCACGGTGCAGCACGACTCGGGAGGGAAGCTCGGCCGCACGCTCGTCGCGATGGGCGCCACAAGCGACGAAGATATCGCGCGCACCCTCGCCGAGCAGAAGGGGCTCGAGTACGTCAGCCTCCCGATGTTCCCGATCGATCGCGATGCCGCCTCGCTTATCCCTGCCAGGGTGGCGCAGCGCTCCATCATCATCCCCATCGGTTTCCGCGACGACGCGCTCGTGCTCGCGATGGCGGACCCGCTTGATGTCGAGGCCATCGATGACGTGCATCTGCGTACCAGGCGCAACGTCATCCCGGTCGTCACCACCGAGGCGCAGATCACGTATGCCATCGAGAAGTACATCACTTCGGCGGACGCATTCGAGAGCCTTGCGATCACCGCCGATACCGAGGAAGCCGAGGAGATCATCGCCGTCGGGGACGAAGACGTCCCGATCGTGCGGCTCGTCAACCAGCTGGTTCGCGAAGCGGTCCTCGATCAGGCAAGCGACATCCACATCGAGCCCGGTGCGCACGGCGTGCGTGTCCGCTTCCGGGTTGACGGCGTGCTCCACGAAGTAATGACGGCGCCATCCTCGGCCCGCGCGGGCATTCTCAGCCGCGTGAAGGTCATGGCCGAGATGGACATCGCCGAGCGCAGACGTCCGCAGGACGGCCGGATCGGCCTCGTGGTGAACGACCGCGCGGTTGACATGCGCGTGGCGTCGCTGCCCACGCCGTTCGGCGAGCACATCGTGATCCGGCTTCTGAACCATGAGGCGAATCAGCAGACGCTCGCGGATCTGGGTATGTGCGACGAGCATCTCGCGCTGATGGAGCGGTTCTTGTCCCGCAGCTACGGGGAGATCCTGATCTCCGGGCCGACGGGCTCGGGCAAGTCCACCACGCTGTACGCGGCCCTCATGCGCATCAACGATCCGGGTCGGAAGATCATCACGATCGAGGACCCCATCGAATACCAGATCACCGGCATCACGCAGATGGCGGTGAACGCAGGCATCGGACTCTCGTTCGCGCACCTGCTCCGCACGGTGCTGCGCTCCGACCCGGATGTGGTGATGGTCGGCGAGATCCGTGACGCGGAGACCGCGCAGATCGCCACGCGCGCCGCGCTCACCGGACATCTCGTGCTGTCCTCGATCCACACCAACGATGCGCCTTCGGCGCTCACGCGGCTCACCGACATGGAGGTCGCACCGTTCGTGGCCTCGAGCGCGCTCATCGGCGTTGTGGCGCAGCGGCTCGTGCGCCGACTCTGCCCGTCGTGTAAGGAGTCGGTGCGGCTCAGCAAGGCGATGCTCACGGATCGCGGGTTCGCGTTCGACGAGCTCAGAGTACGCACCGTCCATCAGAAGCACGAAGGCGGCTGCGATGAGTGCCACGGCACCGGGTTCCACGGCCGCATCGGCGTGTTCGAGATCATGCCGATGGATAGCGAGCTTGAGCGATTGTTCCTTGCCGAGGCGCCTTCGGAGGCGTTGCGTAGCGCAGCACTCGTCGCGGGAATGAAGACCCTGCGGACAGATGCGCTCGAAAAGGTGGCTTCCGGCATCACCAGCCTGGACGAGATCGCCCGCGTGGTGCTGTAGCCTCGTCGTCACAGGAGGACACACGTGAGTGAGAGTGAGCGCGCCCCGCGCGCGATCGTACTCGTGCTCGACAGCGTGGGCGCCGGAGCGCTTCCCGACGCCGGGGAGTACGGCGACGAGGGTTCGAACACCCTCGGGAATACCTCGCGGGCGGTCGGCGGCCTTACCATGCCGGTGCTCGGCGCGATGGGGCTGGGTAACATCACCGACATCGTTGGCGTACCGCCCACGGATGCACCCGTCGCCTCGTGGGGCCGCAACGCTGAGCGTTCGGCGGGCAAGGACACGACCACGGGGCACTGGGAGATGATGGGTCTCGTGCTCGAGCAGGCGTTCCCGACGTACCCGGACGGGTTCCCGCCAGAGGTGATCGACGAGTTCTGCCAGCTGACCGGGTATTCGGGCGTGCTCGGCAACTCGGTGGCGAGCGGGACGGTCATCATCAACGAGCTCGGCGACGAGCACATGGCCACCGGTCTGCCGATCGTCTACACCTCGGCGGACTCGGTGTTCCAGATCGCCGCACACGAGGAGCGCTTCGGGCTCGACAACCTCTACGACGCCTGCGAGATCGCGCGGAAGATGCTTGTCGGAGAACACCTCGTAGGTCGCGTGATCGCGCGACCGTTCGTGGGGCCGGACGAGCACGGCGTCTACCAGCGTACGCATCGCCGGCGCGACTACGCGGTGAAGCCGCTCGAACCCACCGTGCTCGATCTGCTGCAAGATGCCGGCGTGCCCGTCTTCGGCGTGGGCAAGATCGGCGACATCTTCGCGTGGCAGGCGGTCACGTCTTCGCCGCACGTGACCGACAACATGGACGGTTTCGACCACCTGCTGTGCGAAGTTCGCAGGCCAGAGCAGGGCTTCGTGTTCTGCAACCTCGTGGACTTCGACATGCTGTGGGGGCACCGTAACGACGCCGAGGCGTACGCAGCGGGTCTCGAGGCGGTCGATCGCCGAATGCCGGAACTGCTCGATGCGATGGTCGACGGTGATCTGCTCATCATCACAGCCGACCACGGGTGCGACCCGACGACGGATTCCACGGATCACAGCCGGGAGTACACGCCTCTCATCGCCAAGGTCAAAGGCGTGGATTCGGGCGTGGCCCTTGGCGCGCGCGCGACCTTCGGCGACATCGGTGAGACGGTGCTCGACTTCTACGGACTGCGGGACCGCTGCGGGCGTGGGGACTCGTTCCTTCGGGAGGTGCGGGAAGCATGAGATCGCTCGAGGAGCTCATCGAGGTCAAACGCGACGGCGGGACGCACACGCCTGAGGAGCTGCAGCGCCTCGTGGAGGCGTTCGTCTCCGGCGAGATGCCCGACTACCAGATGGCAGCGTGGCTGATGGCCGCGTTCATTCGCGGCCTGGACAGCGCCGAGACGGCCGCGCTCACCGAAGCGATGGCGCGATCGGGTGAGATGGTGGATCTCTCGAGCATCCCCGGCGTCAAGGTGGACAAGCACTCCACCGGCGGCGTTGGCGACACCACCACGCTCGTGCTCGCGCCGCTCGTAGCCAGCTGCGGCGTGCCGGTGGCCAAGATGAGCGGGCGCGGTCTCGGCTTCACGGGCGGCACCCTCGACAAGCTGGAGTCGATCCCCGGGTTCAGCGTCACGCTCGAGCCGGATGCGTTTCTCGCGCAGGTGCGCGACGTAGGTGTGGCCGTGATCGGGCAGAGTCCCGACGTGGACCCCGCCGACAAGAAGATGTACGCACTCCGCGACGTGACGGCCACCGTGCCGTCGATGCCGCTCATCGTGGGCTCGATCATCTCGAAGAAGGTCGCAGGCGGCGCCGACGCGATCGTGCTCGACGTGAAGGTCGGCTCGGGTGCGTTCATGAAGACCGAGGAGGACGCGAGGGCGCTCGCAGCCGAGCTTGCACGTGTGGGCGAGCTGCTGGGCCGAAAGGTCGTGTGCGTGCTCACCGACATGGATCAGCCCCTCGGACGGGCGGTGGGTAACGCGCTCGAGGTCCGCGAAGCGGTGCTCACGCTCAAGGGCGAGGGTCCGGGCGATCTCACAGAGCTGTGTCTCGTTCTCGGCGCGAAGATGCTCGTCTTAGGCGAAGTGGCCGAAGACGAACGCGAGGGACGCGATCTGCTGCTCGATTCGATCGCGAGCGGAAGGGCACTCGAGACGTTCCGGGCGTGGGTGAGGGCGCAGGGCGGCGACCCGGGCGTGGCTGACGACCTGGGGCTGCTGCCGATCGGCGCGCACACGCGGGATGTGCCCGCGCGCGAGGCCGGGTGGGTCGGCGGCTTCGATGCCGAAGGTGTGGGACGCGCGGCGATGGAGCTCGGCGCGGGCCGCGCGCGCAAGGAAGACGCGATCGACCCCGGCGCTGGCCTCGAGCTGGACGTGAAGACGGGCGACCGCGTGGAGGCGGGAGACGTACTCGGCACGCTCTACACGAACGACGTGTCGCGTCTCGATGAGGCCGAGGAGCGGCTGCTCGCTGCGGTGCACATCGGCAAGGAGGAAGCGCCGTCGCCTCCACTGTTCCTCGAGGCATGACATGACGCGCCGCCAGTCCCGGCACAGCACGCGCATCACGGGGATCGTGGTGGGGCATGCGAATCCCGACTTCGACGCGTACGCAGCCATGGTGGCGGCCACGAAGCTCTACGAGGACACGCGGGCGGTCTACCTCGGCAGCCAGAATGCCAACGTGCGGGAGTTCCACAACCTGCATGAGGACTTCGTGGCGTTCACGGATCTCAAGACGCTCGATCTCGACGCCATCGAGCGCGTGATCATGGTTGATACGCGCGAGCCGGGGCGTGTGGGGGAGTTGCGCTCGGTCGTGGAGCGGCCCGACGTGGAGGTGATCGTCTACGACCATCATCCGCGCCAGCCGGGCGATCTCACGCCCGCAGAGGACTACTCGATGAGCGTGGGCGCCACGACCTCGATACTCGTGCACGAGATTCGCGACCGCGGTATTCCGATCACCCCGCTCGAGGCGACCGTGATGCTCCTCGGCATCCACGAGGACACCGGATCGCTGACGTACCCCGGGACGACCGCGTACGACGCCGAAGCCGCGGCGTTCCTCATGGCCTCCGGCGCCGAGATGGAGGTCCTCAACCAGTTCCTATCGCGTGCGCTCACGCCCGCGCAGCGCGTCGTCCTCGACTTGCTCCTGGACACGCTCGAGGTGTGGGACATCCACGGCCAGGAGGTCGCCGTGGGGTGGGCGAGTGCCGAGGAGTACATCGACTCGGCGTCGGTTCTCACGCACTACATCTGCGAGGACCTCGGCTATCGCGTGGCGATCGCGCTGGTGGCGATGCCCGAGCGGCTGCAGGTGGTGGGTCGGAGCCGGCTCGCCGACGTGAACATCGGAGCGGTCCTCAAGCACATCGGTGGCGGCGGGCACCCCCAGGCGGCGGCCGCGGCGCTGCGCGATGCCACGGTCGCCGATATCCTCCCGCGCCTGCGCGCTGCCCTCCTCGAGGAAGTCACGCCGCCGATGCGCGCGGCCGACATCGCCTCGGCCCCGGTGCGCTCTATCGACCCGCAGACCCCTATGGCCGAGGCGGGGCGCATCATGGCGACCTGGGGCCACGGAGGACTGCCGGTTATTGAGGACGGGCGGCTTGTGGGCCTCGTGACGCGCAAGGACGTGGACAAGGCCGCGCGGCACGGACTCGGACACGCGCCGGCGACCGGCTTCATGGCGCGCGACCCGATAGCCGTGGGGCCGGACGCCGACCTCGCCGACCTCGAGCGGTTGCTCGTACGCACGGGCATCGGCCGCGTGCCGGTGGTCGATGGCGGCGTGCTCACCGGCATCGTCACGCGCAAGGACCTCCTGCGCGCCGAACACGGCGAGTCGTACCTGGACCGCAAGCTCACGCGTCAGCACGACGAAGCGTCGCGTCGCTTCCTCGGCTCGCTCGCGCTGCTTCCCGAAGACGCGCAGGAAGCGGTCCGCACGATCGGGCGCCTTGCCGACGAGGCGGGGCTGCGCGCGCATGCCGTGGGCGGGTTCGTGCGCGACATGCTGCTCGGGCGCGAGAACCTCGATCTCGACATCGTGATCGAAGGCGACGGGCTCACGTTTGCGCTCGAGACCGCCGAACGGCTCGGCAAACGCGTGAAGGTGCACCGCAGGTTCGGCACGGCGGTGCTCGTGTGGTCGCGTACGCTCCACATCGACATCACGAGTGCGCGCACCGAGTACTACCAGCGGCCGGGTGCGCTCCCCACGGTGGAGCGTTCGTCGCTTCGGCAGGACCTGTTCCGCCGCGACTTCTCCGTGAACGCGATGGCGGTGTGCGTGAACCCCGAGTGCTTCGGGCAGATCGCCGACCCCTTCGGCGGACTGTTCGATCTCGAGCGCGGTGCCGTGCGTGCGCTGCACTCGCTCTCGTTCGTTGAGGATCCGACGCGCATCCTGCGGGCTGCGCGATTCGAGAAGAAGTTCGGGTTCGCCCTCGATCCGTCGAGCGAGGCGCTGGCGCGCCAGGCGGCGGAGATGAGCATGCTCGATGAGGTGAGCGGCGCGCGGATCCGCGAGGAGCTGCTCGATGTCATCGACGAGGATGAACCTGCCGGGATCCTCGGGCGCCTCGACGACTTCGGTGCGCTCACCGGGCTGCTGCCCGACGGCGTGCACGCTGCCGATGCGATCGCCGGCCTCGATGCGGTCACGCGTGCCGTCGGCGAATTCGGTCCGGCGTTTGTGCGTCCGCCGCGCAGGCGCACGACGCTCGTGGCGGCGCTCGCCGGAACTGCAGGTCGTGCCGAGGCGGAGCGGTGGTGCCGGTGGCTGCGCTTCGGCCGCGAGTACACCGAGCCGGCCGTGGCCACCGCCGAGCGGGCGCGCGGTCTGGGAACGCGACTTCAGGACCGGCGGAGGATGCGTGCAAGCCGCCTGTACTACCTCCTGGAGGCGCTGCCCGCCGAGACGCTTGTCTATTTGTGGGCGGTCGGCACACCGGAGGTGCGCGAGCGCGTGGAGGAGTACGTGCGTGTGCTCGCCCCCATGCGCCCGGCGGTGACTGGCGCCGACCTCATTGCGCTCGGCCTCACGCCCGGCCCCTCGTTTGCTGCTATCCTTGCTCAGGCTCGCGCCGACCGCCTGGACGCCAAAGCGGTGGGACGCGACGCCGAACTCGCCAACCTCAAGCGACTCGCCCGGCGCGAGTCGCGGTAGCCTTTCGGAGGCCCCTGTGTCCGATTTCTGGATTCGTGTGCTCGAACTCGCCATGTTCGTGCCCGCGATCGTGTTGCACGAGGTGTCGCACGGCTACGTCTCGTACCGGCTCGGTGACCCCACGGCGAAGATGCGGGGGAGGCTGAGCCTCAACCCGATCAAGCACGTAGACCCCTTCGGCACGATTCTGCTGCCGCTCCTGCTGTGGGCGGGTGGGGGGCCTATCTTCGGCTACGCGAAGCCGGTGCCGATCAACCCGAACTACTACAAGGACTACCGGAAAGGCATGATGCTCACCGGCCTGGCAGGTCCCACGACCAACCTCGTGCTGGCCCTGGTCGCGGGTCTCATCACGCGCGCGCTATCGCTCGGTACGCTCGCAGTCGGCACGCAGGCTGACCCGCAGGTCACCCTCCTCGGCTGGGTGTGGTACGCACTGTACTTCTTCGCGCAGCTCAATCTGGTGCTGATGTTCTTCAATCTCATCCCGATTCCGCCGCTCGACGGATCGCGCGTGCTCCCGCTGTTCCTTTCGGACAGCGCGCTGGCGAAGTACCACCAGTTCGAGCGGTACGGGATCCTCGTGTTCTTCGTCGTGGTGCTGCTCCTGCCGAACTACCTCGGCATCGACCCCATCGGCTGGTACTTCGATCGCACGGTGGCGCCGCTGATGCACCTGTTCACCGGCGTCTGAGCCGCGCGTCCGTAGGTGCTGCGGTGCGGTAGAATACCCCCATCCGTCGCCGAGCGAGGAGCCTCACACCCCGATGCCCAAGAAGCGCGTGCTCACCGGTTACCGCCCCACGGGGCGTCTCACGCTCGGCCACTGGTTCGGCAACCTGCTCGCGATGCGCGAGCTGCAGGACAGGTATGAGGCGTTCTACTTCGTGGCCGACTGGCATGCGCTCACGAGCGACTGGCAGGACACGCACGCCATCCGTCAGTACACCGAGGAGATGGTGCTCGACTGGATCGCGGCCGGCATCGATCCCGACAAGTCCACGATCTACCGTCAGAGCGACGTACCCGAGGTCGCCGAACTCACGATGTACCTCTCGATGGTCGCGCCGATGACGTGGCTCGAGCGCGTGCCGTCGTACAAGGAGCAGCGTGAGCAGATCGCCGAGAAGGACCTCGGCAACGTCGGCTTCTTCCTGTACCCGCTCATGCAGGCGGCGGACATCAGCATCGTGCGGGGCGACATGGTGCCGGTGGGCGAAGACCAGCTGCCGCATCTCGAGCTCACCCGCGAGGTGGTGCGGCGCTTCAACAACCAGTACGGCGACCTGCTGCCCGAGCCCGACGCACTCATCGCCAAGGAGGGTGCGCGCGTGCCCGGCACCGACGGCCGCAAGATGTCCAAGAGCTACGGCAACGCGATCTACCTCTCGGAGAGCGAAGAGGAGACTGCTGCCAAGGTGATGAGCATGATCACGGATCCCGCGCGCAAGCTGAAGACCGATCCGGGCAATCCCGACATCTGCCCGCTGCAGCAGATTCACAAACTGGTGGCATCCGACGCGGGTGAGATCGCCGAGTGGGACCGGTGCTGCAGGGTGGCCGAGTGCGGGTGTGTGGCACACAAGCGCAAGCTCGTGGAGGACCTGAACGGATACCTACGGGAGTTCCGGACGCGCCGCGCGGAGCTTGCGGCGTCGCCGGGGTATGCCTGGGAAGTCCTTGCTGCGGGTGCCGCCAAGGTCCGTCCCGAGGTCGAGGACCTCATGGGCGACGTCCGCCGGGCGATGCACGTAGACGCCGAGCGATAACGCATGACCTACCGCGTCCGCACAGAGGCGTTCGAGGGCCCCTTCGACCTGCTGCTTCAGCTGGTGGCGAAGCAGAAGGTCGATATCGCCGACCTCTCGATCACCGACATCGCGGACCAGTACCTCGAGTACCTGGACCGGATGCCGGACCTCGACCTGGATGTCGCGAGCGACTTCCTGCTCGTTGCCGCCACGCTGCTCGAGATCAAGGCCGCGGCGCTGCTGCCGCGCGACGAGCCCCTCGAGATGGCCGAGTTCGACGACATGTCGCCCGAGGAGGCGCGCGAGCTGCTGATCGCACGGCTGCTCGCCTACAAGCAGTTCAAGAACGCCGCCGCCGAGCTGGCGGCGCGCTACGAGTCCGAATCGCTGATGCACGCACGGGCTGCGGGCCTTGAGGAGCCGTTCCTGAAGCTGATGCCGGACTACCTGGAGGGCATCACCCTGCACGGCCTGGCGGTGGTGTGCGCGGATCTCGTGCACAAGCGCGAGATCTTCCTGCTGGAGGCGGACCACGTCGCCTCGGCGCCTATCTCGCTCGAGCTCCATGTTGAGGGCGTCGCGCGCATGATGCGCAAGGGCAGGCGAACGAGCTTCCGCGAGATGGTGAGCGAGAACGCGTCGCTGGAGGAGCTCGTGGTGACGTTCCTCGCGATCCTCGAGCTGTACAAGCGCGGACTGGTCCGCCTGGAACAGGCCGAGGAGTTCGGAGATATCGAGATCGTGGGAATGGGAGACTAGCGCATGGGCCGCGACAACGCTGAGATCGTCGGCGCGATAGAGGCGCTACTGTTCGTGTCCGATGAGCCGGTGCCCGCGGGCAGGCTCGCGAAGGTGCTCGACGTGGGTCAGGGCGAGGTCGAGAGCACGCTTACGCTCCTCGCGGCCGAGTACGCCGAGGAGAATCGCGGGTTCCAGCTTCGTGAGGTGGCAGGCGGGTGGCGGCTGTACACGCACCCGGCGTACCACGGCTATGTGGAGGAGTACGTCCTCTCGTGGGACACGCGGCGGCTCTCGCAGGCGGCGCTCGAAGCGCTTGCGGTCATCGCCTACCACCAACCGGTGACACGCCAGGGTGTGAACGCCGTGCGCGGAGTGAACAGCGAGGCGGTCATCTCCTCGCTCATCGAGAAGGGCCTCGTGCGCGAGGCGGGCCGCGACAAGAACACGGGCAACGCGATCCTCTACGGTACGACCCGCACCTTCCTTGAGCGCTTCGGCCTGAAGGACCTCTCGGAACTGCCGCCGCTCGAGGACTTTGCGCCCGACCCGGACAGCGAACGCGCGATCCGCGAACGGTTGAATGCGCTGGAGGGCAGCGTGCTCGACATCGATGAAGACGATGCCGAAGACGAGGACGAGGGTGACGAGGACGTCGAAATCGACTGACGCCGAGCCGTCCGCCGCCGGACCCGTCGGGCCGGAGCGGGTACAGAAGTATCTCTCGCGAGCCGGGGTGGCATCGCGCCGTGCCGCCGAGGAGCTGATCCTAGCCGGTCGCGTGAGCGTGAACGGGCGTCCGGTAGCCTCCCTCGGCGAGAAGATCGTGGCCGGCACCGATGAGGTACGGGTGGACGGGAGCGTGATCGAACCGCCCTCGCTCCTGTGGTATCTCATGCTGAACAAGCCAGCCGGGGTGGTGACGACGCTCGACGATCCCCAGGGCCGCACGACCGTGGCCCGCTTCATCCCCGATGGTGCGCCACGCCTCTTCCCGATCGGCCGCCTGGACTACGCCACCACCGGGTTGCTGCTACTCACCAACGACGGTGAGTTCGCACACCTGCTGATGCACCCTCGCCATCACGTGCCGAAGGTCTATCGCGCCGAAGTGGACGGCGTGCCCGACGTCTGCGACATGCGCTCCCTCCGTGAGGGCATCGACCTCGACGACGGTCGCACCGCCCCGGCGGATGCGCGGATCGTCGAGCGTCGGGGCGACTCGGCGGTCGTGGAGCTCACGCTGCGCGAGGGGCGCAAGCGTCAGGTGCGCCGCATGCTCTCGGCGGTCGGCCACCCGGTGCGCGTCCTCACGCGTGTCGCCTACGGTACGCTCACGCTCAGCCGCCTTGCCGAGGGGTCGGTGCGTGCGCTCACCGATGCCGAGGTCGCGTCGTTGCGCGGCTGTGCGACGGGTGTGCGCTGATGCTCGTCGTGCTCACAGGTCCGGTGCGCAGCGGGAAGTCCCGGCAGGGGCTGGCACTCGCGATAGCGTCCGGTCGCGCGGTGGTCCTCGCAGCGGGAGGGCAGCCCGACGACGAGGAGATGCGTCGTCGGATCGAGCGTCATCAGGCCGGACGCAGCGCCGATGTCACGGTGATCGAGACGGCCGGAGACCCGTGCTGGTACGATCGGGTACCCGACGAGGCGTGTCTTCTGGTGGACTGCATGGGCACCGTGCTTGGCGTGCAGCTCGCAGCACTCGTGACCGATGACGTCGAGGTGACAGATGCGCTGACCGAGGAGCGGGCCGATGCGCTTGCCGATGCGGTCGTGTCGTGGCTGATCGCGCGGGAGGCGCCTACGGTGGTGGTCACCAACGAGGTCGGGTGGGGCGTGGTTCCCGCCACACCGCTCGGCAGGCTCTTCCGAGATGTCCTCGGCCGGGCGAACCGAACGCTGGTGGATGCTGCTGATGCGGCGTGGCTCGTGATAGAAGGCAGGTCCATCCCATTGCACGAACTCACCCAGGAGGTCTCGTGGCCACGCGAACCGTAGGCACGCCGGGTCCGATGGAAGCCGAGCTGTTCGAATTCGTGGCAGCAGTGTCCGAGCCCCACCCGATCTGGTACGAGCGGGCCTGGGAGCGCCTGGACAGCCTCACCAAGCCGCCGCGCAGCCTCGGGCGTCTCGAGGAGCTCGCCGCGCGTATGGCGCGGGCTCAGGGCACCGACAGACCGAGGACCGACCCCTCGGCGATCGTGCTCTGCGCAGGCGATCACGGCGTTGTGGAGGAGGGAGTGTCCGCCTGGCCGGCCGAGGTCACGCAGCAGATGGTCGCGAACTTTGTGAGCGGCGGAGCGGCGATCAACCAGCTTGCGGGGCAGTTCAACTCCCGCCTGATCTTGGTGGACGTGGGCGTGGCGGGCGACACGAGCGGGCTTGCGGGCGTGCTGCAGCAGAAGGTGCGGCCCGGCACCCGCAACTTCATGAAGGAGCCGGCGATGACGCGCGAGGAAGCCGCCGAGGCGTTCCTCGTGGGTGCGCATCTGGCGCGCCATCTCGCGTTCGACGACGTGCGGGTCATCGGCATCGGTGAGATGGGTATCGGCAACTCCACGGCGGCATCGGCTCTGGTGGCCGCGTACACGAACGTCCCCGTCAACCGTGTGGTCGGGCGGGGGACGGGCGTTGATGATGCGGTCCTCTCGCGCAAGACGGCGCTCGTGAACCGGGCGCTCGCGTTGCACAAGCCGGACCGGGACGACCCACTCGGCACGCTCGCCGCCTTTGGCGGGTACGAGATCGCCGCGATGGCCGGCGTGCTCATCGGCGGCGCCTCGGCAGCGGCGTGCGTTGTCACGGACGGGTTCATCGCGAGCTCGGCGGCGCTCGCCGCCGCGATGATCTGTCCTGCGTGCATGCAGTACGCCTTCGCATCGCATCTGTCGGCAGAACCCGGTCATCGTGTGGCGCTCGTAGCGCTCGGACTCGAGCCCTACATCGACCTCGGGATGTCCCTTGGTGAGGGGACCGGCGCGGCGCTCGGCATCGGCATCATGGGTGCGGCGTGTCAGATGATGAACGGCATGGCCACGTTCGCCGAGGCGGGCGTGAGCGCCAAAGAGGACCGGTAGCGTGTTGCGCGACATCGCCACGGCGGTGCGGCTGCTCACGATCGTTCCCCTCGGGGGTGTCGACGGCGTCCATCCCGCGCGGTACTTCGCGCTCGTCGGGTGGCTGTTCGCGACGATCGCCGTTGGTATCGCGTCGGGAGCGGTGTGGCTCGGCCGTGCCGATGGGCTCTCCGCGCTGCTCGCAGCCGCTGTTGTCGTCGCTTCATGGGCGCTGCTCTCCGGATTCCTTCACTGGGACGGCCTTGCGGATTCGGCAGACGGTCTCGGCGTGCGTGGCGACGCCGCCCGGCGCCTTGAGGCCATGCGGGGGAGCACCACAGGCGCGTTCGGCGTTCTCGCGGTCGTGCTCGTGGCGGCGCTGCAGATCGCGGCTATCGCCGTGATCATCGAGAGTCGCGCGTGGTGGGCGCTCGGTGCCGCGCCGATCGTCGGGCGCTGGGGTGCCGGGATGGCGCTCTCGCTGCGCGATCCGGCGCGCGCCGATGGGCTTGCCGCTCGCTACGCCGAGCGCGAAGCCGGTGTCGGCGTTGCCATGCTCACGCTTCCCGTGCTGCCGCTGCTCGCCTCGGCGCCTGATGCGCGCGGCGCGCGCGTGCTCGCGCTTGCAGGCGCCCTGCTGGTTGCGTTCGTCGTGCCGGGGCCGTTCGCCAAGCGCTTTGGCGGCATCACGGGCGACGTGCTGGGCGCCACGGTGCTTCTGGGCGAGACCGCGGTCCTTGTGGGCGGCGCGCTGGCAGGCGGGCTGCTGTGAGCGCGGCGCACCGTCACCTGATGCTCATCCGGCACCCGGAGACGGTTGCCAACGTGGAGTCGCGCTACATAGGCCGCACGGACTCGCCGCTGAGCGAGCGCGGCCTGCGTCAGCGCGCCTGGCTTGCGAACCTGGTAGCGCCGTGGGGCGCGGACGCGGTCTACACGTCGCCACTCGGCCGCGCACTCGAGACGGCACGTGCGATCGCGCCGGAAGGGTGCGCGGTGTCGGTTCTGGAGGACCTGCAGGAGATCGACTTCGGACAGGCGGAGTGCCTCACCTACGACGAGATCGTTCAGCGCGGGATCCGCCTCCAGTACACCGGCAGCGGCCCGATCGCGCCCGACGGCGAGACCGGGGCCGCCTTCGACGCGCGCGTTCGGCGGGCGGGGGTGCACATCGAAGCGGGGCCGGAGCGCGCGGTGGTGGTCACGCACGGTGGCGTCATGCGGCGCTTGCTCATGCACACCCTCGACCTGCCTGTCGAGTGCGGCTGGCACTTCGCCGTGCCGAACGCCACGGTCGCCGTGATCCGCATCGCCGAAGGCGTGGGCGTGCTCGAGAGCCTCACTCCGCCGCCCGAGCTGAGCGAAGACCGCGCGTAGCGCGCCGTCGGCGCATGCTTGCGTGTGTTCGCGTCGTGCGGGACAATCCTCGGACATCGTTGTTCGGGGAGGCAGCGCGCATGGACTGGGACCGGATGATCCGTGAGGAGCTCGGCACGCTCGTGCCGTACGCCCCCGGTCTGCGCGAGGAGCAGGTGCGCGAGCGCTCGGGCCGTGATGACATCTGCAAGCTTTCCAGCAACGAGAGCCCCTACCCGCCGTTTCCTTCGGCAGTCACCGCAATGGAGCGGGAGCTCGCCGAACTGAACCGCTACCCCGAGGGCTCGTGTGCAGCGCTCAAGGAGAAGCTGAGCGCCCGGCACGGCATTCCCGCCGAGCAGATCCTCGTCGGCAACGGCAGCAACGAGCTGCTGCGTCTCATCGCGCAGGCGGTCCTGAGACCGGGCGACGAGGGCGTGTACGCCTGGCCGTCGTTCATCGTGTATCCGATGGTCACCACCATGTTCGGCGGCGCGCATGTGAAGGTGCCGCTCGATGCGTCGGCCGCGCACGATCTCGACGCGATGCTGGCGGCGGTCACCGATCGCACGCGCATCGTGTTCCTGTGCAATCCCAACAACCCTACAGGCACCTACTACAGCCGCGACGAGTTCGATCGCTTCCTCGCGCGCGTGCCCGAGCATGTGCTGCTCGTGCTTGACGAGGCGTACTTCGAGTTCGTGTCGGCCGAGGACTACCCCGATGGCATGGACTACTTCACCCCTGACGGCCGGATCGTGGTGCTCCGCACCTTCTCGAAGATCTATTCGCTCGCCGGCCTGCGTGTGGGCTACGGCTTCGCTCCACAGCCGCTCGTACACGCGGTGGACTGCATCCGTGAGCCGTTCAACGTGAACTCGGTGGCGCAGGCCGCCGCTGTCGCCTCGCTCGACGACGAGGCCGAGGTCTCGCGCCGCAAGGCGGAGAACCAAGAACAGAAGACGTACCTGTATTCGGGCTTCGACCGGCTCGGCATCTCCTGGGTGCCGTCGGAGACGAACTTCGTCTGGATCAAGACGGAGCGGCCGGTCGAAGTGTTCGAGGCCCTGCTCGAGCAGGGCGTGATCGTCCGAGGGTTCGGCGCCGTACCCGCGCTCAGGGTGGGTATCGGCACAGAAGAGGACTCACGCAGGACGATCGAGGCGTTGGAAGCGGCCGTCGCCCGGTTCGGCAGCATCTAGAGGCTGCAGGGCCCGTGGCGGCCGGTTATCCGGGACCGTCACACGCGCACGCACCGGGCGTGCGAGAGGGGTGAAGAGGCCATGCTCGTCATCATGCGAGACCATGCGTCTGCCGAAGACGTTCAGCACGTCGTCGATCTGCTCACCGAGGCCGGTGCCGAGGCGCATCTGTCCCGCGGTGAGGTCAAGACCATCATCGGCGTCATCGGGGACCGTGAGGTCATCTACTCGCTCGAGTTCGAAGGCCTGCCGGGTGTCGAGCAGGTCGTTCGGGTGCTCAAGCCGTTCAAGCTCGTCAGCCGCGACTTCCAGCCGGAGGACACGGTGGTGCGGGTGGGGGCGACCGCCATCGGCGGGGGAGCGTTCGGCATCATCGCGGGTCCGTGCTCCATCGAGAGCGAAGAGCAGATGTTCGCGACCGCGCGTGGCGTGGCAGCCGCTGGCGCCACGATGCTCCGCGGTGGCGCGTTCAAGCCCCGCTCGAGCCCGTACGCCTTCCAGGGCATGGGCGTGGAGGGCCTGAAGCTGCTGCGCGCTGCGGGCGATGCGGTCGGTCTGCCGGTCGTGACCGAGGTGCTCGACGTCCGCGACGCCGCGGTAGTGGCCGAGTACGCGGACATCCTGCAGGTCGGAGCACGGAACATGCAGAACTTCATGATGCTCGACGAGCTCGGCACGATGGCCAGGCCGATCCTGCTCAAGCGCGGTCTCTCGGCGACGATCGAGGAGCTGCTATCGGCCGCCGAGTACATCCTCAAGGGAGGGAACCGCGACGTGATCTTGTGCGAGCGCGGTATCCGCACGTTCGAGACGTACACCCGCAACACGCTCGATCTTGCTGCTGTGGCCGCGCTCAAGTCGCTCACACACCTGCCGGTCGTGGTGGATCCCTCGCACGCTACCGGCCGCCGCGACCTCATCACCCCGATGTGCCGCGCCGGCATCGCAGCGGGGGCAGACGGCCTCATGGTCGAGGTCCACCCCGACCCCGAGCACGCGCGCTGCGACGGACCCCAGTCGCTCACGCCGGCCGACTTCGGTGTGCTGATGGACGACCTCGGTCCGCGAATCGCACTCGAGGGCAAGCGGGCGGGGGAGACTCGGTGACCGTCCAGCGCCTGACGGTCGTGGGTCTGGGGCTCATCGGCGGCTCGGTGGCTGCGGCTGCCAGGCGGGCCGGGGTGCGGAGGGTGCGCGCGGTGGACCCGGACCCGGAGACGCTCGGGTTCGCGGTGGCCGAGAACCTCGTCGACGAGGCCCTCACGCCCGAACAGGCCGCCGATGCGGGGTGGCTCTCCGGCGATGGTGCCGATCTGATCGTTCTCGGCACCCCGGTCGCGGAGACCGTGCTGTGGCTCGCGCGGCTCGCGGAGCTCGGCTACACCGGGATCGTGAGCGATGTCGCGTCCACCAAGCGGGCCGTCGTCGAGGCGGCTCTGAATGCCGGGGGCGGCTACCGGTTCGTGGGCGGTCATCCGATGGCCGGGTCTGAGCGCAGTGGCGTGACTGCCGCCTCGGCAACGCTCTTCCAGGGCGTCTACTACATCCTCACGCCCACGCACGACACGGACATGGACGCCTACCGGATGGTGCATGCGTTCGTGACCTCGCTTGGCGCGCGGGTGGTGTCTGTCGACGCCTCCGCACACGACGAGGCGGTCGCGATCGTGAGCCACGTCCCGCACGTCGCTGCCGCGGCTCTCGTGGAGCTCGCGAGCAGCCGTGCCGAGCAGGCGGGTGCGGACCTGCTCCGTCTGGCCGCGGGCGGCTTCAAGGACATGACGCGCATCGCTGCGGGCAGCCCCGATCTGTGGACGGGCATCTGCCTCGACAATGCACCCGCGGTGATCGCCGGGATCAGCGGCCTCGAAGGCGTGCTGGCCGACTTTCGCCGGTCGGTGGAGGCGGGCGATGCCGATGCGGTGCGCTCGTGGCTCGCAGGCGCCGCCGACGTCCGTCGCGCGCTTCCGGCCCAGTGGGTGCCCGCCACCGCGCGCCTGCGCGAGCTGACGGTTCCCGTCACCGACCAACCCGGCGTGGTGGGCATCGTCACGACCGCGCTGAGCCGCGCGGGCTGCAACATCGAGGACATCGAGATCGACCACCAGTCCGAGGATAGCGCGGTGCTGCGCCTCGTATTGACCGACGAGGGCGACGCCGAAGCGCTCATGGCGGACCTGGTGTCCCGTGGGTTCGCACCGCAGATGAAAGCGCTCGAGGAGGACGCTTCGTGAGCAGGTTGCATGTCACACGCTCGGAGCGGCCGCTGACGGGTTCTGTGCGCGTCCCGAGCGACAAGTCCATGTCGCACCGCTCGGTCCTCTTTGCGGCGATGGCCGAGGGCGAATCGCATCTCAGCGGTGTGCTGGACAGCGCCGACGTGCGTTCGACGATGAGGGCGGTCGAGGCACTGGGAGCCGAGGTCCGCGTGGAGGGAATCGGCCCGGGTGGCCTGACGCTCACCGTCCGTGGCTGGGGCGCGGAAGGCCCGCAGCAGCCGGAGGGGCCGATCGACTGTGGTAACTCGGGCACCACGGCGCGACTGCTCATGGGCGTGCTTGCGGGGTGGCCGATCGAGGTCACGCTCACCGGAGACGAGTCCCTGTCGCGTCGGCCGATGAGGCGGGTGACGGACCCGCTCCGCTCGATGGGCGCAACGTTCGAAGCGACCGAGGACGGAACGCTCCCGCTCACGGTACGTGGCGGAGCGCTCACCGGCATCGCGTACGCGACCCCTGTCGCGAGCGCTCAGGTGAAGACCGCCGTGATGCTCGCGGGTCTGCGTGCCGAGGGCGTCACGAGCGTGACCGAGCCTGCAGTCAGCCGCGACCATACCGAGCGCATGCTCCCGGCCTTCGGCGTGCCCGTCGCCTCGGACGTCCGCCGCATGACGGCGTCGGTGAAGGGTCCGGCCTCGCTCCTCGCGTGCGACATCGAGGTTCCCGGCGATCCTTCCTCGGCGGCCTTTCTGGCGGCAGCGGGCTTGTTGGTCCCCGGGAGCGAGATCGAGCTCACGGGGGTCGGCATGAACCCGACGCGGGTGGGCTTTGCGCTCGTCTTGCAGCGGATGGGGGCGGACATCGACCGCGTTCCTCGCATCCCGCCCGGCCCCGAGCCGGTGGAGGAGTTCACCGTTCGGTACACGCCGCAGCTCCGGGGCGTGGATGTGCCGTGGCAGGAGATCCCGCGCCTCGTGGACGAGGTGCCGATACTCGCGCTCGTGGCGGCCGGCTGTGCTGGGATCACGCGCTTCAATGGCGTACGCGAGCTTCGGGTAAAGGAAGCCGACCGGCTCCGGGCGGTCCACGAGGGACTCGACGCGTTCGGCGCCAACGCGAGCGCGGGGGAGGACTGGCTCGAGGTCACCGGCCCGTCGGCACTGCGCGCCGCGCATGTGTCTTCCCTCGGCGACCACCGGCTCGCGATGACGTGGGCGGTGGCGGGGCTGCTCGCCGAGGGCGAGACGGTCGTGGAGGACTTCGGGGCGGTCGAGGTGTCGTATCCCGGGTTCGCCGACGACCTTAAGCGCCTCGGCGCGAGCGTTCGGGTCGTGTAGCGCGTGCTAGAATGCCGTTGCCACCACCTCTGACGTGGGAGACTGCGCGTGATCATCGCCATCGATGGCCCGGCCGCGAGCGGCAAGTCGACCGTTGCCAAGGCCGTTGCCCGACGTCTCGACGTCCGCCACCTCGACACGGGCGCCATGTACCGCGCCGTGACCTGGCTTGCGCTCGACCGGAGAGTCCCGGTCGAAGACGGCCCCCTTCTCACGGCGCTTGCCGAGGAGAACCCGGTCACCTTCGACTACGCCGAAGGCGCGCCCATCGCGAACTCGGTGCACATCGCCGGTCGTGATGTCACGGCGGAGGTTCGTTTCCCCGTTGTTGATGCGAATGTAAGCGCCGTTTCGGCCGTCCCCGGTGTTCGTACGGCGCTCGTTGAGCAGCAGCGGCTGCTTGCCTCGGCGGGCGACACGGTGGCCGAGGGACGTGACATCGGCACGGTGGTCTTCCCGCATGCCGAGGTGAAGATCTACCTCACCGCCAGTGCCGAGGAGCGAGCGCGCCGACGCCGTATAGACCTTGCCAATCAGGGGCACGAGGTCGATCAGGACGAGGTGCAGGCACGGCTGGAGCGGCGGGACGCGTATGACTCATCGCGTGAGGTGAGCCCGCTCGAGGCTGCCGTGGATGCCGAGCTGCTCGACACGACCGGGCTTTCTATCGAGCAGGTGGTGGACGCGATCGTGGAGCGCGTCGAGGGCGCGCGATGAAGTACGCGCTGTTTCCGCGGTTCGCGAAGGCCACTGTTGGCCGCATGCTTCGGGTGCTGTTCCGCACGCGGCTCGACGGCGCCGAGAACATTCCTCCCACGGGAGCCATTCTGGCCGGGAATCACGTCTCGTACCTGGACCCGATCCTGTTGTGGTGCGCCTCGCCGCGTCCGGTGCACTTCATGGCCAAGCGCGAGCTGTGGGACAGTCGCATCATGGCCTGTTTGCTTCCACGCTTCTGGGCGTTCCCGGTGAACCGGGGGGAGCCTGACCGCACCGCGATCACCACGGCGACCGAGCTTGCCAAAGCCGGCGAGCTTCTGGGTGTCTTCCCGGAAGGCGGTCGCGCCGAAGATGGCACCGAGGCCCTGCGGGAAGCACAGGGCGGTGCGGCGTTCATCGCCTTGCGTGCCGGCGTGCCGATCGTGCCCGTGGCCTTCACGGGTACGGACAGGGCCTGGCCGAAGGGTGCGAAGCGGCCCCGGCTGGTGCGGACGAACATCCGGGTAGGCAGCCCGATCGACGTGGGGAGCATCCTTCCAGAAGGCGGGCGCAAGGACCGTGTGACGGCGGTGACCGCAGTCGTGATGGAGCGCATCTCATCCGAACTCGAGATGGCCAGGAAGGTGATGGCGTGAAGGTGATCGTCGCACGGCACGCGGGCGTCTGCTACGGCGTCGAACGGGCACTCAAGCTCGCCGGCGAGGCTGCCGCTGCCGGTGGTCCGGTTGCGACCCTCGGGCCGCTCATCCACAATCCGCAGGCCGTCGCGGCGCTGCAGGCGAAGGGCGTGGGCGTGGCGTCCACCCTCGATGACGCGCCGACCGGGACGCTCGTGATCCGGTCGCACGGCGTGGATCCGGCTGTCATCACGGAAGCCGAAAGCCGGGGGTTCAACGTCATCGATGCCACCTGCCCGTTCGTCACCGCCGCGCACACCTGTGCAGCGGACCTCGCGACTTCGGGTTACGCGGTCGTCATCGTGGGCGAATCGGACCACCCCGAAGTCGAGGGTATCCTCGCGCACGCCGGCGGGGAGGCGCTGATCGTGCAGCATGCGAGCGACATTCCCGCAAAGCTGCCCGGACGGCGCATCGGCATCGTCGTGCAGACCACGCAGCCGCCGGCCCTGCTGCAGGAGGTCGTCGCGGCTCTGCTGCCGCGCGTCTCCGAGCTCAGGGTCTGCAACACGATCTGCAGCGCCACCGCCAAGCGGCAGGCGTCCGCGGCCAGTCTGGCCGAGGAGGTCGACGTGATCGTCGTCGTCGGCGGACACAACTCAGGCAACACGACGCGGCTGGCCGAGATCTGCCTCGCGCGGAATCCGCGCACGCACCATGTGGAAACCTCCGAAGAGCTCGACCCGGCGTGGTTCGGCGGTGCGGAAGTCGTCGGCGTGACCGCAGGCGCCTCAACGCCTGACGAGCAGATCCGCGGCGTGATCGACGCGATCGAGGCACTCGCCGGCGATGCCTGATCCGGCGTCCACCGGCGGCACCGTCGCGACGGTCGATGCCGGCGCTGCCCGCGACGCGGGCCTGCTGCCCCGAGACCGCGTCCTCGCGGTCGACGGTGCGCCGCTTGCCGATGTGATCGACTGGTGGTGGCTCACCGATGAGCCGTCGTTCAGCCTCACGATCGAGCGTGACGGCGCTCAACGCGAGGTCGAGATCATCCGTCGGCCAGGCGAGGCGCTTGGCGTGACGTTCACCGAGACCCTCTTCACGCCGATTCGCGAGTGCGATAACGCCTGCGCGTTCTGCTTCGTCTCGCAGCTCCCCGGAGGCCTGCGGCCGTCGCTCTACGTGCGTGACGACGACTTCCGTCTGTCCTTTCTCTCGGGCAACTTCGTCACGCTCACGAACGCGACGGCCAAAGACGTTGCCCGCATCATCACGCAGCACCTGTCGCCGCTCCACGTGTCGGTCCATGCCGTGGACCCCGAGGTGCGCGCCCGCCTCATCTGTCCGACTGTCGAGGACCACGCCCTGGAGGTGCTCGATACCGTGCTCGACGCCGGAATCAAGGCGCACGTGCAGGTCGTTCTCGTCCCCGGCGTCAACGACGGCGCGGTGCTCGAACAGACACTCGGCTATCTTGCCGCGCGGAGCGGCGTGCTGTCGGTGGGGACGGTGCCGATGGGCTACACGGGGCACCAGACGCGCTGGGCGGCCTCGTACGGCCACCACACGGCAGCCGCCGTGCTCGGGGTCGTGACGGGCTGGCAGCGACGGATGCGCGACGAGCGAGGCTGCGGGTGGGTGTACGCGGCCGATGAGGTGTATCTCCTGTCGGGAGTCCCGTTTCCACCCGCCGAGGAGTACGACGGCTTTCCCCAGTTCGAGAACGGCATCGGCATGGCGAGCGCCTTCCTGGACGAGTTCCGGTCTCCGGGCGTCGAGTGCCGGGCCGCGACCCTGGTCACCGGCGAGCTGTTCGCTCCCGTCTTGCGAGGGGCGCTCGATCGCGCCGGCTGCGCGGACGTGCGCGTGCTCGCGGTCGAAAACGGTTTGTTCGGCGGCAACGTCAGTGTGACCGGGCTGCTCTGCGGCGCCGACATCGTGCGTGCCATTGCCGAGGACGGCCGGGCGGGTACGTACCTCGTGCCTGACGTTGTAGTAAACTCCGACGGTCTGTTACTCGACGACATGCCGTCGGCCCGCCTCGCATCAGAGTCCGGAGCCGACGTCCGCATCATCGGCACCGATGCCGCGAGTCTCACCGCGGCGCTCGCCGCCCTGTAGGAAGGCCTGAAGCCCCATGACGCTCCCCATCGTCGCGGTCGTCGGAAGACCGAACGTCGGCAAGTCGACGTTCGTGAACCGCATGATCCAAGCGCAGGACGCTATCGTGCACGCGCAAAGCGGCGTCACGCGCGATCGCAGCTACCACCGTGCCGACTGGAACGGCCGCGAGTTCATGCTCGTGGACACCGGCGGCATCGAGTTCTCTACCGACGACGCGTTCGGCGATTCGATCAGAGCCCAGGCCGTCGTTGCTGCCAACGAGGCAGACGTGGTGGTCTTTCTCGTGGACGGCTCGGTCGGGATCGCCGCGGGCGACGAAGAGGTCGCGGGCCTGCTGCGCCGGCAGAAGACGCCGGTCTTCCTTGTGGTGAACAAGCTCGACACGCCGGGCCGCGAGGACGCGATCCACGAGTTCTGGAGTCTCGGTCTCGACCAGCCGTGGCCGGTGTCGGCGCTGCACGGGCACGGGTCGGGCGACCTGCTCGACGCGCTCGTCGAGGCGCTGCCGCCCGTGGAAGACGAGTCGTCCGATGACTCGTCCATCGGCGTTGCGATCATCGGCAAGCCGAACGCGGGCAAGTCGTCGCTCTACAACAAGCTTCTCGGTCGCGAGCGGGCGATCGTGTCGGAGGTCGCAGGAACCACGCGCGACGCAATCGACACGATGCTGACGGACGGGGAGTCCACGTTCCGTCTGGTGGACACCGCCGGTCTGCGGCGCAAGTCGCAGATCGAAGAGTCGGTGGAGTACTACGGCTTCGTGCGGGCCATGCGCGCCATCGACCGGGCCGAGGTCGCGGTGCTCGTGATCGACTCCGCCACGGGCGTGACCGATCAGGACCAGCGCGTCGCGCGTTTCGCTGCGGAGCGCGGTTGCGGCATCGTGATAGCGCTCAACAAATGGGACCTGCTCGAGACGCCGGAGGAGAAGACCGAGCTGGTGGCACGGCTGCCCGACAAGCTCGGGTTCATCGGCTTCGCGCCGGTCGTGCGCGTGAGCGCCCTCAAGGGCACGGGCGTGCACAAGCTCCTGCCGCTGGTGAAAACCGTCTACGATTCGTACGCGCAGTCGATACCCACGAGCAAGCTCAACGCGCTGCTCACCGAGCTTCGCGCCTCCGGCCACACCATCTCCAAGGGTGGAAAGATGCTGCGCCTGCAGTACGTGACCCAGACAGGATCGAAGCCCCCCGTCTTCACCTTCTTTGCGAACCATCCGCGCATGGTCGACACCAACTACGAGCGGTACCTCGAGAACCGCCTGCGCGAGGCGTTCGACCTCACCGGTACGCCGATCAGGCTGAAGTTCAGGCAGAAGGGCTGAGATGGAGCCCGCCCTCCGGATCATCGGCGCCGCGCTTTCGGCGTACCTCGTGGGCTCGATCCCGTGGGCGGTCATCGTCGTGAAGATCTTCTGGAAGCAGGACATCCGCGACCTCGGCTCGGGCAACACGGGCGCCACGAACGTGCTCCGCGTCTTCGGGACTGCTCCGGGGCTCGCCGTTCTGTTCCTGGATGCCACGAAGGGCGCGCTCGGCGTTTGGTTCGCGACGCTGTTCGTTCCCGTGCAGTGGGCCGCGGCGGGGTACGACTGGTTCGGCGTCCTGGGGGCCACTGCAGCCATCGCGGGCCACTCGTTCTCGCCGTTCATCGGGTTCCGCGGCGGCAAGGGGGTCGCGACCGCGGCCGGAGCGATCATGATGCTCGCCCCCAGAGTAGTACCGATCATGCTCGTGATCTTCGTCATCATCGTGGCGATCTGGAAGCAGGTATCCCTCGGGTCGATCATCATAGCGGCCCTCTTCCCGGGTGTATCCTGGTTGCTGTATCCGGATCGGATCGCGCTCGTGCTGTTCTCGGTGATCACTGCCGCACTGGTGATTTGGCGTCACCGCAGCAACATCGGGCGCATCAGGAGGGGCGAGGAGTCGAAGATCTCGTTCCGCCGCCGGACCTGGGATGAACTGAAGCACCGCCGCGACGACGGGAGCACCGAGAGATGAACACCGCGGTGATCGGAGCGGGCTCGTGGGGCACGGCCATTGCATGGCTGCTCGGCGGCAAGGGAACGTACGTCACCCTGTGGGCGCGTGAGCCCGAGATCGCCGAGGGCATCAATCAGGAACGACGGAACCCGCTCTTTTTGAAGGACGTCATCTTCGACCCGTGGGTGAAGGCCACCTCGGACATCGAGCGTGCACTCCACGGAGCCGATGCGGTCGTTGTGGTCACGCCGAGCCACGGCGTTCGGGGCGTTGCCGAGCAGATGGCCGGCGTGCTGCGCAAGGATGTTCCGGTGGTGAACCTCGCCAAGGGCGTGGAACAGGGCACGCTCATGCGCATGACGGAGGTCCTTGATGACGTGCTGGGCCATCGCGAACGTCTGGCCGCGCTCTCAGGCCCCAACCATGCCGAGGAAGTCTCCAAAGGCGTCCCCTCGGCCACCGTGGTGGCGGCGTACAGCGAGGATGTCGGCCGGAAGTTGCAGGACATGTTCATGACGCCCTTCTTCCGCGTGTACACCAACCCGGATGTGGTGGGCGTGGAACTCTGCGGCGCATCGAAGAACGTGGTCGCGGTGGCCGCCGGCATGAGCGACGGTCTCGGCTACGGCGACAACACGAAGGCGACGCTCATGACGCGGGGGCTTGCCGAGATGTCCCGGCTGGGGGCGCACCTGGGCGCGAACCCGCTCACCTACATGGGGCTCGCCGGGATGGGCGACCTGATCGTCACGTGCACGTCCCGCCACAGCCGCAACCGGGCGCTCGGCGAGTGGGTCGCCAAGGGCGGCACCGTGGAGAGCTACTCCGCGGAGACGAAGATGGTCGCCGAGGGAGCCAAGAGCGCGGTTTCCCTCGATGACCTGGCGCACAAGCTCGGCATGGAGATGCCCATCACGCACCAGGTGCGGGCTATCCTGTACGAGGGACACCAGGCGTCGGAGGCCGGGGCGGTGCTCATGGGACGCTCGGCTCGGGATGAGTTGCACGGGATGGGTCTCGTCGAGGACGAGGGGTGAGATGCGCGTGAGCAACGAGCTCTTCATCGCACCTTCCATTCTCTCGGCGGACTTCATGCACCTGGCCGATGCGGTCGCGCTCGTGGAGGATGCGGGAGCCGATCTGATCCACGTGGACGTGATGGACGGGCACTTCGTGCCGAACCTCACCATCGGCCCACCGGTCGTCAAAGCGCTCAAGCGCGTGGCGCACCGCCCGCTCGACTGCCATCTGATGGTCTCGGACCCCGACCGCACGGCGATGTGGTACGTCGAGGCCGGCGCGGACATCGTGACCGTGCACGTGGAGGCGTCCACGCACCTGCATCGCACGGTGGGTGCCATTCGCGCAGGTGGCGCTATTCCTGGCGTCACGCTCAATCCGGGCACGTCCGCCTCGGCGATCGAGGAGATCCTGCCGTACGTGGGCCTCGTGCTCGTGATGAGCGTGAACCCCGGCTTCGGCGGTCAGTCGTTCATCGAGTCATCGGTGGACAAGGTGGCCGAGATCAGGGCGATGTGCCGCGAGATCGGCGTGTCGCCACGCATCGAGGTGGACGGCGGGATCGACGTCACCACCGCGCCGCGCGTCGTTGCGGCCGGAGCCGACACCCTCGTGGCGGGCAACGCGATCTTCTGCGCCCCCGATCCTGCGGCCGCGCTCAAGGAGATCCGCGCTCACGCTTCCGCGCAGATGGTGTAGACTGACGTCCGAACTTTCTTCAGGGCGGGGTGCAAGTCCCCACCGGCGGTGAAAGCCCGCGAGCCCCGTGAGGGGCCGATCCGGTGAGATTCCGGAGCCGACGGTCATAGTCCGGATGGAAGAAGAAGGAGCTCGTTTCATGACGCTGTTCTCCGACCCCGTTGTCGGGATCGCAGACCCGTACCTGCGCCGTGCCTTCGAACTGGCCGAGCGCGGTCGGGCGACAACCTCCCCGAATCCCCTTGTGGGTTGCGTCGTCGTGCAGGACGGCACGATCGTGGGAGAGGGCTTCCACGAACGCGCAGGCGGGCCGCATGCAGAGATCGTGGCCCTCGGTCAGGCGGGCGAACGCGCCCGAGGCGCGCATGTCTACGTGACGCTTGAGCCGTGCAACCACTTCGGCAAGACCCCGCCGTGTGTCGACCGCCTGCTTGCCGAGGGTGTCTCGGCTGTGACGATCGGCATGCGCGATCCCAATCCCGAGGTGTCGGGTGGGGGAGCCGAAGCGCTGGCCGCAAAGGGCGTCACCATCCGGTGGGCGGATGACCCGCGCCCCTTCGAGGCGCAGAACGAGGGGTGGCTGACCCGGGTGCGACTGGGACGGCCCTTCGTGCGCGTGAAAGTCGCGCTCACTCTTGACGGGCGTCCTGCGCTGGCGGCTCGGCGTCGTTCACGGATCACGGGTGCAGGTGGGAGTCGCGTAACGATGCGCCTACGCGCACAGGCGTCCGCGGTCATGGTGGGCGCATCGACCGTGGCGATCGACGATCCAGCGCTTACGGCGCGCGATGCCGAGGAGCGGCCCACGAAACGCTCGCCGCGCCGCATCGTGCTCTCGCGCACCTGCGTGCCCAACGTCCGCTCGCAGGTCATGGTCGACGGTGGAGGCTGCACGCTGGTGACGTCAGAAGCGGCTGCTGCAGACGAGGTCGCCGCATGGGAGAGCGCGGGAGCGCGAGTCTTGCGGTACGCGTACGCTGACGGTCTTGCGGGCGCGCTGCGAGCCATCGCGAACGACGGCGTGAACGACATGCTCATCGAGTCGGGTCCCTCGCTGTTCTCGGCACTGTGGCGCGAACGGCTGATCGACGAACTCGTGTTCGTGACTGCCGGAGGCATGAGCGGCAACGCTGCGCCTCCGCTCTTCCTCGGGCAGGCAGACAGCGTTGGGGCGGACCTCGCGCCGGTGTTCTTCGCGGTAGAAGCGGGTTTGGCCGATGGTGATGCGGTGACGGTCTGGCGGCCACGCGGGTGAACGTGGCTGCTTTGGGTTCGGTGCTGGTCATTGGGAGAGGAAGTGCACGCGGATGTTCACGGGACTGATCGAGTGTGAGGGCGTCATCACCCGTGCCGAGCGAGTGTCCGGCGGTATGCGCCTCGAGGTCTACTCGCCTGAGTTCGGACGCGACATGGCGATCGGCGACTCCATCGCGGTCGACGGCGTATGCCTGACCGTGGTGAAGTTCATCAGGGGCGCGTTCCTGACCGACGTGAGCGCCGAGACGCTCGACCGGACGACTCTGGGCACGCTGCAGCAGGGCTCGAAGGTGAACCTCGAGCGCGCACTCAGGCTCTCCGACCGCCTGGGCGGCCACCTCGTCTCGGGTCACATCGACGGCGTCGGACGCCTTGAGCTCAAGCAGCCGGCGGGCAAGTTCACCGTCTACCAGTTCCAGGCGCCGCCTGCGGTGATGCGGTACGTGGTGGAGAAGGGCTCGATCGCGGTCGACGGCATCTCGCTCACGGTCGCCAAGGTCGGGCCGCAGGGGTTCACGACCGCCATCATCCCGCAGACGGAGTCGGTGACCACGCTCAAGGACAAGCCCGTAGGCGCTCCGGTGAACCTGGAGGCAGACATGCTCGCCAAATACGTCGAGCGATTCGTGGCCGGATACACTGGCGCCGAAGATGCGCCCCGCGAGCGGAAGGGGCTCGGCGACATGCTGCGCGAGTTCACCGAGGGCGGCAGGTGAGCGCCGTGAGCGGCCCGTTCGCAACCATCGAAGAAGGCATCGACGAGATCGCCGCAGGCCGGCTGCTCATCGTCGTGGACGATGAGGGGCGCGAGAACGAGGGCGACTTCGTGATGGCGGCCGAGAAGGCCACGCCCGAGGCGGTCAACTTCATGGCTACCCACGGTCGCGGACTCATCTGCCTGCCGCTTACCAGCGAGCGTCTCGATGCGTTGCAGATTCCTCCCATGACCGACCGGAACACCTCAGAGCAGGGGACCGCCTTCCACGTATCGATCGGCGCGAAGGGCCGTATCACAACCGGGATCAGCGCCGCTGACCGCGCGGCCACCGTACATGCCGCCATCGATCCCGAAACGCAGCCCGAGGACATCTCGCGCCCGGGTCACGTCTTCCCGTTGCGTGCTCGTCCGGGCGGCGTGCTCGAGCGTGCGGGCCACACCGAGGCGGCCGTCGATCTCGCGCGCCTCGCAGGGCTGTACCCCGCAGGCGTCATCTGCGAGATCATGAACCCCGACGGGACCATGGCCCGCCGGCCGCAGCTGGAGGAGGTCGCCCGCGAGCACGGTCTCAAGATGGTGACCGTGGAGGAGCTCATCCGCTACCGGCGCAGGACCGAACGCCTGGTCGAGCGCGTCACGACCGTGAACCTGCCGACGGAATTCGGCGAGTTCATCGCGCACGGCTACCGGTCGCTGCTGGACGGTTCGACGCACCTCGCGCTCGTGGTCGGCGAGGTCGCCGGCGCGGAGGATGTGCTCGTGCGGGTGCACTCCGAGTGCCTGACCGGAGACGTCTTTCACTCGCTGCGCTGCGACTGCGGCGACCAGCTCGCCGAGGCGCTCCGACGGGTCCAGGCCGAGGGGCGCGGCGTGGTGCTCTATCTCGTCGGTCACGAGGGCCGCGGCATCGGACTCGCGAACAAGCTCATGGCGTACAAGCTCCAGGAAGAGGGAGCCGACACGGTTGAGGCCAACGAGGCACTCGGATTCCCTGCGGACCTGCGCGATTACGGTATCGGCGCGCAGATCCTCGCCGATATCGGGCTCTCCTCGGTGAGGCTGTTGACGAACAACCCGAAGAAGCTCGTCGGGCTCGAGGGCTACGGACTGCATGTGAGCGCGGTCGTGCCGCTGCAGGTGGCGTGCAAGCCCGAGAACCTGCGCTATCTCAAAACGAAGAAGGACAAAATGGAGCACCGGCTCGACTTGCCGGCGGACGATTAGGAGGAACGGATATGGCAACGTACGAAGGCGATCTGCTGGGTAGCGGGCTTACGGTGGGCATCTGCGTGAGCCGCTTCAACGAGTTGCTCTCGTCCCGTCTGCTGGGCGGGGCAAAAGACGCGCTCGTCCGTCACGGCGTGGCCGAGGACGATGTGGACGTCGCATGGGTCCCCGGTGCCTTCGAGATCCCGCTCGTGGCGGGGAAGATGGCGTCGTCGGGCAAGTACGATGTCGTGCTCGCACTCGGCGTGGTCATCCGCGGCGGTACGCCGCATTTCGAGTACGTGGCTTCCGAGGTATCGAAGGGCATCGCGAAGGTCTCGCTCGACACCGGCGTCCCGGTGACCTTCGGCGTGATCACCGCGGATACGATCGAGCAGGCGGTGGAGCGCGCGGGCACCAAGCACGGGAACAAGGGCTGGGACGCAGCGCTTGCCGGGATCGAGACCGCCAAGGTCATGCGGGCGCTCGCCGAGGGCTAGACCGCCCGATCGCAGGCCCCTGAACGCAAGAGAACGCCCGGTGTGCCGTTGCCGGCCGCCGGGCGTTCCGCTGGGGCTATCCAGAGGGTTCTCGCCACCCTGTGGCTATCAACCGTGGACGTCCTGTCGTCTCGCCATCCGAAGCCATGGACCTCGGTGGGAACGTCACCATAGCAAACGCGCAGAGCGGCTACAAGCGACCCTGTGTTCGATTCGACGAACGGTAGGCATTTGACCGCAGTCGGCGTGCTGCAGCGGTTCCGAGGACGACACGACGGGCCGGACGGCGCGCATGTCACGCTTCACCGGAGTGTCGGAAGCCGGTATTGTGTGTGAGGATGGCGGCGCGAGAGGAGTCCAGGGTGAGCGAAGGTCCGCAGGATGCAGACAGCGGCAGGTTCGCGGTGCTCGATGTCTTCGGTATCACGCTCGAGGTAAGCAATCCGCGGCTCGCGGAGTTGCTGACGATGGACGCCTCCGATGCACTGACGTCCGACGTCCGCGATCTTGCCAGCGCCGACCGGCGGGCGGTGTCTGAGGCGCTGCCGGACTCTATCATCGCGATGCCCAACCCGCACTCGGAGGCGGCCGAGCGGACGCGTCGCGAGTTCCGCACGCTGGCCGATGCGCTTGCGGCGGACATCGGATTCACGGTCGAGTCGGATGGCACGTGGTGTTCGCCCACGGGTATCGACATCGTTATGCGCACCGTGGACCGGCCGCTCACGCCAGCTGCTGCCGCGCACTACGTGAGCGAGGTCGCAGCAGTCACGGAGAGACTGCCCGAGACGAGCACGGTGCTGTTCGTGGTCGCCGACCAGCAGACCGCAGACGCCTTCAAAGTCGCGATACGTCAGCGGAAACTCCACAACCTGATGCGCACGATCGCGATCGACAGCCTCGAGAGCGTGCGCGAGATGCACGCCGACGGCAGGCTCGATCATCGCCACGTGCTCGTGCTGCTCGCACCGATCGCGGACATCGACGTCGGCGAGATGATCGCGGTCTTCCGGGCTGGAGCACCGGCCCCCGGGGGGGACTGATGATCGACCTGCACGTCCACACGTGGCGATGCAGGCATGCGAACGGCACGGCTGAGGAGTACGTACGCGCGGCTGCGGCACAGGGTGTGCGTACGCTCGCATTCACCGAACATCTTCCGCTTCCCCCCGAACTCGCCGCGCGGGTCCCGGGCGCAGGGGGCTACGCGATGCCGGCTGAGGAGCTGCCCGCGTACGTCGCCGAGGTACGGGCAGCCGCGGACCTCGGCGTACAACTCGGCGTGGAGGTGCTTCTCGGCATCGAGGTCGACGCCGTGCCCGACGGGTTCGACCACGCGGCGGTCCTTCTCGGCGAGCATCCGTTCGACATGGTGCTGGGTTCGGTGCACTTCATCGATGACTGGGCCTTCGACGATCCGGGCCGTACGGACGGCTACGATTCGTGGGACCTCGGCGCGCTGTGGGAGCGGTACTTCGACGACGTCATCGTCGCTGCGCGCAGCGGTCTGGCCGATGTGATGGCGCATGCCGACCTCGTGAAGAAGTTCTGCAAGCGGCCAGACGGCCCGGTTGATCATCTGTATGCTGCCACCGCGGCGGCGCTTGCCGAGGCGGGCATGGCGGTCGAGGTGAACACCGCGGGGCTGCGCAAGCCGTGCCGCGAGCTTTACCCCGCGCCCGCGATGCTCGAAGCGTTGCGCCGCGAGGGCGTTGTGGCCACGATCGGATCGGACGCGCACGCTCCAGCCGACGTCGGCGCGGGTGCGCGAGAGGCCGTCGCCGCCCTCAGGGAGGCGGGCTACCGCTCCGTCGTGGTGTTCAGGAACCGTACGGCCGAGGAGGTGGGCATCGATGACCTCTGAGCCGCTGCTTACCGTCGGTGCGCTCACGGATGCGCTCGAGCTTCGCTTCCCGTCGCACTGGGCGGAGGGGTGGGACCGCGTGGGTCTGGTCTCGGGAGACCGTGGGACGCCCGTGACGGGGATCCTCGTGACGCTCGACGCGACTGCCGAGGCCGTGGACCGCGCTGTTGCTGCAGGCGCCAATGTCGTCGTGACCCATCATCCCGCCTACCTCGACCCGCCGGAGCGCGTGGAACGGGGCGCGGGTCCGGCCGGGGCACTTGCGGCCTCGCTCGCCGCTGGTGTCGCGCTCCTCGCCGCGCACACGAATCTCGATCGCGCGCCCGACGGCGCATCCGCACTCTCGCTCGCCCTCGGACTCGAGGTGCTCGGGCCGCTGGAGTCATCTGTCGAGGACGTCGTGGTCGTGACCACCTTTACGCCTCCCGGCGCAGTCGCGTCGCTCCGTGCGGCGATGGCCGACGCCGGTGCAGGGCGGCTGGGCGAGTACGAGAACTGCGCGTTCAGCGCTGAGGGCACGGGGTACTTCGAGCCGCTCCCCGACGCGGAGCCTTCGGCCGGCGGGGGAGAGCGCGGGGTCGCCGAGGTCCGGCTGGAGATGGTCGCGCCGCCCTCGCGGATGCAGGCGGTCCTCGAGGCAGCCCGTTCGGCGCATCCCTACGAGGAGCCGGTCGTGCTGGCGGTCCCCGGCGTTCGTGCACGGGGCGTGGCGCGTCAGGGTCGCGTGTGCACGTGGCGGGCGGGTGCAACGCTCGGCGACCTTGCGGCTCAGGTGAGTGCCGCGCTCGGTGTGGCGTGCCGGGTCTGGGGCGATCCAGGGCGGGCCGTGGAGCGTGTCGCGGTGGCCAATGGTTCGGCGGGCTCGCTCATCGGCCTGGCGCTACGGTCCGCAGATACCCTGGTGGCAGGTGAGGTGCGGTATCATGACGCCCTGGCGGCTTCGGCGAACGGCCTTGCGATCATCGAGGCCGGTCACGATGCAACCGAATGGCCGATCGTGCGCGTGCTGGCAGGCGCGGTCCGGGACGTCGCCGCTGGCGCCGTGCCCGTGACCGAGGAGGAACCGGCGTGCGGGTGGTGGACGATGGAGGAGCCGAATGTCGGACGGTGACACGCTCGTTGCTCTAACGGAGCAGGATCTCGAGATCGCCCGGTCCGAGAAGGCCCTCGACGAGCTGCCGGAGAAGCGCGCCGTGCTCCAGCTGCGAAAGCGGCTGCGGGAGATCGAGGCCGTTCGGAACAAGGCGCAGGCCTACTGCCACAAGCTCGACGCCATGATCACGCACTCGAATGATGACGCCACGTCCATCCAGACGAAGATCGACGCCGAGCAGGCCAAGGTCCTCTCCGGCGAGGTGACGAACCCCAAGGAGTTGCAGAATCTCACCCGCGAGCTCGACGCGCTCAAGCGCCGCAAGGACGCGATCGAGTTCGAGGAGCTGGGACTCATGGAGAAGGCCGAGGCGGGCACAGCGCAGCTCGAGAAGGTCGAGGCAGCGCTCACGGAGGGCGCCGCCAGGGAAGCCGGGCTCATCGCGGAGTTCAAGGCCAAGGGCGGTGAACTGCAGACACGGATCGGGCGGATGCGGGAAGACCGCGAGAAGCTGGCCAAGACGCTGCCGGCAGATCTGCGCGCCCGGTACGAGTCGCTGAGAGAGAGCAAGCACGGAATCGCGGTCGGCATCCTGAAAGGCGAGCTCTGTACCGCCTGCAGGACGCAGATTCCCTCGCATGAGGCCCAGGCACTCCACGCCGGGCCGGAGGTGGCCGAATGCCCCAACTGCAAGCGGCTGCTCGTGGTCGGACTCGAGGCCGAGTGAGCGTGTCGTGGGTCCTCAACAGTGACGGGGGCGCGCGCGGGAATCCCGGTCCCGGGGGTGTGGGCATCGTCCTGAGGCGTCCTGACGGATCGGTCGCGGCGCGCGGGGGAGCGTTCCTCGGCAGCGTCACCAACAACGTCGCCGAGTACGAGGCGCTCCTGTGGGGCATGCGCGCAGCGCTAGCCCTCGGGTCCACGGAGTTGCTGGTTAAGGCCGACAGCGAACTGGTGATCAAGCAGCTGCGCGGCGAGTATCGGGTGAAGAACGAGGGGCTGAAGCCGCTGTTCCTGCAGGCGCAGGCGCTTCGGCGGGAGTTCTCCTCGATCGAGTTCACGCACGTCCGCCGTGCCGAGAACGCCGATGCGGATGCGCTTGCGAACGAGGCGATGGACGGGCGGTGTCTCGTCGGCGACGCGCCCGAGCCGCCAGGTCATGGCAGTGGGCGTCTGTTCGAGTAGGGAGGTCCTGCCGTGTACGATCTCATGGTCCGCGGGCACTTCGATGCCGCACATGCGCTGGATGGATACCCGGGCGAGTGCTGCAAGCTTCACGGTCACACGTGGGACATCGAGGTCGTCGTGCGGGGATCCAAGCTCGACGAGGTCGGGATCGTCTACGACTTCAAGACGCTGAAGGACGATTTGGCCGCGGTGCTCGAGCCGCTCGACCATGCGTATCTCAACGAGGTCCCGCCGTTCGATCGCCTGAATCCGACCGCCGAGAACCTTTCACGACACATCTTCGAGCGGCTCGCCGAGCTCGTGGGTCCGGCGGTGACCCTTGTTGAGGTCGCGGTCTGGGAGTCGCCGGTGGCGAAGATCACCTATCGGCCGGGGGAATAACCGCGCTGCTGCACACGGCGAGGACGTGCGAAGGGGCCGCAGAGCGGCCCCGAAAAAGCAGGTGTCCCGAGAAACCCAGCCTGCGTGATCCGTAATCCCCAAGCTTCCCGTTTCTTACTCTCGAGAACCACGACGGTTCCGGTCAGCTTTCGCGAACCTTCTCCGCGAGGACCCCTTCGAGCAGCTACTGGTACGCTGGCTTTCAGGTTCCGCTCGGCCCGACTTCTCGGGACGCCCCTCACTCTACGAGTCCCACCGGAGCGCGTCAACAGGAATTCCGGAAATGGTATCAGTATGCGATGAGCGGTATGTCGCGTGGTGCATACGGGCGAATATGGAGGACCAGAGGTACTGGGGGACGTGTTCCTTGAGGACGAGTGGCTGAGCAACGATGAGGGCAAATTAGCATAGCCTAACAACGCCGACTACCGTATACTCAACCTGCGTTTCCTATCTGCTGCAGCGCTGAACCGGAGGGTCGTTCCATGCCGAGCGCAACGATCGAGGAGTACCTCGAGTCCATCTACAAGCTCGCCGAGAAGGGGCCGGTGCGTCCGGGGCAGGTGGCGGAGGCCATGAGCGTGTCGGCGCCCACGGTGACCGCAACCCTCGGTAGGCTGCAGGCCGCCGGGCTGATCGACCGTCCCGACGGGGGAGTCGAGCTCACGTTGTCCGGACGGCGAGGAGCCCTGGATATCATCCGCCGCCACCGGCTTTCCGAGCGTTTCCTCGTCGACGTCCTCAAACTCCCCTGGGCGGAGGTCCACGAGGAGGCGTGTCAGCTGGAGCACGCATTGTCGCCGCGGGTACAGGAGGCGCTCGAGCGCTTCATGGACAACCCGGACGTGTGCCCGCACGGACACCCCATCCCGAGCGCAGATGGCGCCATTGCCGAGCAGGTAGGCGCGCCATTGTGCGAGTCGGGCTCGGGAGACGAAGTGAGGATCGTCCGCATCGAGGACGAGGACGGAGAACTGCTCTCGTACCTCTCCTCGCTCGGGATGTTCCCCGGCACCGCCGTGCGCGTCTGCGACATCGCTCCGTTCAAAGGACCGCTCATGGTCGAGGTCGGCGATGCGAAGTACGCGCTCGGACGTGAGATCGCCGAGAAGATCGTCGTCGCCGGTACTCACGGTCGGCCAAGGCGGATGCGCAGAGGCGGGGGCCGCCGGTGAGCGGCAGCTGTGGCGAGTCAGTTTCAGGCCCGTTCGCACGGCCGTCGGGTGATTTGGTCATTGCGATCGCGGGCAATCCCAACGTCGGCAAGTCGAGTCTGTTCAACGCGTTCACGGGCCTCGGAGTCGAGACGGCCCACTACCCGGGCACGACGCAGGAGGTCCATGTCGCATCGGCCCGCGCCGGCGAACGGACGCTGGGTGTGGTGGACCTTCCCGGGACGTACACGCTCGGAGGCGACTCTGAGGAAGCGGTGGTGGCGCGAAGAGCTCTCGCCGATTTGGCCCCGGACGTCGTGGTGGTCGTGCTGGACTCGCTCAACCTCGCGCGCACGCTGTACCTGGCCCTTGAGATCCTGGACCGTGAGCACCGCGTCGTCCTGGCCGTGAACCTCGCCGACGAAGCACGTCGTACGGGCATCGCGGTGGACGTTGACGGGCTGGGTCGGACATTGGGCGTTCTCGCGGTATCGACGGTGGCCACACAGGGGATGGGTCTCAAGAACGTCGTTGAGGCTGCGTTCGCATCTGCCTCCCACGAAGCGCCCTCGCCGGTGGGCTACAGCGCGGACTACGAAGCGCTCATAGAGCCGTTGTCCCGTGAGTGCGAGGACATTGTATGCCGTCCCCTCGGTCTGTCTGCGCGTGCGTGCGCGCTCGCGCTCCTTGAGGGCCAGGCGGAAGTGGTCGCCGGGGTCGATGAAGGTGTCCTCGCGCGGGCGGCCAGCGTGGAGGCGACGATCAAGTCGCACTTCGGAGAGTCGGCGTTGCTGCATCTGTCTCGCGAACGTCACGGTGCTGCCGGGGTGATTGGCGAGGACGTCGTCTCGCGCGTGGAGCCGAAGGGTCGCCTGTCTCGCGACGCGTGGTCCCTCACGACCTGGCCCTGGACCGGTGTACCGTTGGCGATCCTGGTGGCCGGGTCGATCTTCGCCTTCCTCTTCTTCGCCGGCTCGATTCTCGCCAGTGCGTTCAGTGCCGTGTGGGGGACGTACGCATCCCCCGGGATTACCGCTCTCATCCAGGCGATCGCCGGTGAGGGAACGACCGCACGCGTGCTGACTTGGGGTTTCGATGCAGGCATCGAGGCGGCACTTTCGGTGGGCCTGCCGTACATCCTCGTCTTCTACGTGCTCCTCGGTCTCCTGGAAGACAGCGGTTATCTCAACTCGCTTGCGTTCCTGACCGACCGGTTCATGCACCGCCTCGGACTGCACGGGCGTGCAGTGATTCCACTTGTCGCGGGTGCGGGATGTAGTGTCCCCGCCCTCCTCGCCACGCGTTCTCTCGGAACGAAGCGCGAACGTCTCATCGCGTCGACGCTGGTGATGTTCGTTCCGTGCAGCGCGCGCACATCGGTCATTCTCGGTGCCGTCGGGCACTACGTAGGCTGGCAGTACACGTTGTTGGTCATGGGACTCGTCTTCGGCATGTGGCTGACCATCGCGTTCGTCTTACAACGGATGATCCCGGGCGAGTCGGGCGGACTTGTCATGGAGATGTTCCCGTTCCGGCGACCGTCCCTGAAGCGGGTCCTGAGCAAGGCCTGGACGCAGTTCCGGGAGTTCTTGTTCGTAGCCACCCCCATTGTGGTCATCGGGAGTCTCGTCCTCGGCGCTCTGTACGAGAACGGCTGGCTGATGAATGTGAGCAAGCCGCTCGATCCGATTGTGGGGGTCTGGCTGGGACTGCCTGCGGTGGCTGGCGTGACGCTGCTGATGGGTGCCCTGCGCAATGAACTGGCGCTCCAGCTGCTCGTGGTGCTCGCAGTCTCCACCGCTGGTTATGCGGGCGCGCAGATCACCGACATCATGAGCGGTGCTGATCTTGTGGTCTTCGCGCTCGTGAACACGATTGCGTTCCCGTGCCTGTCTGCCGTCGCGGTCTTCTGGCGGAGGAACGGTCTTCCGAAGACTCTCGCGGTGATGGGGGCGAGCGTTTCGCTTGCCCTCGTGATCGGCGGCGTGGTGGCCCGCGTCCTTCCGCTACTCGGACTCGAGTAGAGGCGCGCGAACGCTCCGGGAGCACCTCCCGGTGGCTCCATCGGGTGTCAGGGACGTCTTGTATACCGAACATACGTTCGATATACTCGGCATGCCGGGTGTGGACCCCTGAAGCTCCTTCCACACTCGGCCTCACTCTCGAAGGACGTCTCCCATGGGCCGCAATCGCGCGATCAAAACGTTCGACCCCCGCACCACCGGGCAGTCGCTCGACCTGTTCACCGCAACCGATACGCGCGCGCCCGTCATCGTGGAGTTGCTCAAGAGTCCGTGGATCGTTCGCGCTTCCGAGCTGGTGCCGTCCGCGTCAGGTCTTGCGGGTAAGCGGCGCGAGCGAGAGACCGAGGTCGTCTGGGATGCTGGCCGCGCCGCTCCGCGCTCGTTCGTGCTCGACGGCCGCCGACACATCGTCGATGCGGTCGTGCAGTCGTGGGCGGTCGAGCGCGCCTGGTGGGACCCGCGCAAGCGCCTGAGCCGCCGCTGCTTCCGGGTGCTCACGCGCGGCGGTCTCTACGATCTCGCGTACGATCGCATCGGCGAGCGCTGGCTGCTTGCCGGCGTCGTGGACTAGAGACGCCATGGCCGGGTTCGTACACCTTCACGTGCATTCGCACTTCAGCTTCATGGACGGGGCAGCTTCCCCTGGCTTTCTTCTGGCGCGCGCTGTCGGATACGGCATGGATGCGCTTGCGCTCACCGATCATCAGGGGCTGTACGGAGCCATCAGGTTCTATCGCGCAGCTCTGGCAGCGGGCGTCAGGCCGATCGTCGGAGCGGAGATCGTGATCGAGGCGGCCGGCCTCGAGGGCGGTGCGACGATCGAGGGCGACTTGCCGCCGGAGATGCGTCTTCCGCTGTCCCCTCCGGTCGGATTCGGGCGGGCGGCCGGGGCAGGCTTTCACCTCACGCTGCTCGCAAAGGACATCATCGGGTACCGCAACCTCTGCAGGTTGCTCTCGCGCACGCACGTGCGCACCGGTGACGAACCGTCGGTGGTCACCCTCGGCGATCTCGAGCAGTGTTCGGAGGGTCTCATCGGCCTTTCGGGCTGCCCGTGTGGTGAGGCGGGCGCCGCAGTGCTTGCAGGGCTCGGCTCGCGGGCCGAACGCGCGCTCCGGCACCTGGCCGATTGTTTCGCGCCGGACGACTTCTACGTGGAACTCATGCACCTCATGACGCCCGACAGCCCCCGGTACGTCTCCGCGCTCGTGGCGCTCGCGGAGCGGTGCGGGCTTCCGGTGGTTGCCACCAACAACGTGCACTACGCCGAGCGTATGCAGTTCCGCCTCCACGACGTGCTCGCCTCGGCGGGAGCGCATACGGCGCTTCCGGGACCGTACGACCGTCCGAACGCCGAGTTGTGGCTCAAGCCCGCCGGTGAGATGCGCCGCCTGTTCGCCGACGTGTCGCAGGCCTGCGATGCCACGCTCGAGATCGCGGAGCGCTGCAACCTCGACCTCGGCCTCGGCTCATTCCACTTCCCGGCGGCTGATGTGCCGGCAGGGGAGACCGCGTATTCGGTGCTCTCGAAGGCCGCATGGCACGGGCTCGAACAGCGCTATCGGCCGGTCACCCCCGAGGCGGTGCGGCGGCTGCAATACGAGCTCTCGGTCATTCAGGACCTCGGCTTTCCCGAGTACTTTCTCACGGTGAAGGACATCGTGGACTTTGCGAAGTCGCGCGGTATCCGGTGTAGCGGACGGGGGAGTGCGGGGGACTCCATCGTCACGTACGTCCTCGGCATCACGGATGCGGACCCTATCGCACACGAGCTGCTCTTCGAGCGGTTTTTGAACCCGGAGCGACGGCAGATGCCCGACATCGACGTGGACTTCGACTCGCGCCGCAGAGACGAGGTGATCGCCTACATCTACGAGCGCTTCGGGCACGACCACGTGGCGATGGTGGCCACCGTGAACACGATGACCGCCCGGAGCGCGGTGCGCACGGCGGCTAAGGCGCTCGGGCACCCGCCTGATGAGGTGAACGCCTTCTCGCGCTATCTGCCGTGGGTGAGTTCTCACCGTCTACCTGAGGTTCTCGCCACGTATCCCGAATGCCGGGATCACCCTCTACTCAAGCCTGAGCATGCTCTGCTCGTGGAGCTCGCGACCGAACTCGACCACACGCCGATGCACCTCGGTACGCACCTCGGCGGTTTCATCATCACGCGCGAGCCGATCGACAGCTGGATGCCGCTCCAGTGGGCCGCCAAGGGCGTGGTGGTCTCGCAGTACGACAAGGACGACATCGAGGCGCTCGGCCTCGTGAAGATGGACATCTTGGGGCTCCGCACCCATTCGGCGATCAGTGACACTGTGCGTATGGCGCGCGAACGGGTGGGCGAGGCGGCGGTGCCCGAGCCCTTCGAGCTGCCGCATGACGACCCGCGGGTGTACCGGCAGATCGCCTCGGCGGACACCGTGGGGATGTTCCAGCTCGAAAGCAGCGGCCAGCGCAACCTGGCGATGCGCCTCCAGGAGCGCGACTTCGAGGACATCATCGCGGCGATCTCGCTCTTCCGCCCCGGTCCGCTCGAAGCCGAGATGATCGTGCCTTTCATCCGCAGGCGGCACGGGCTCGAGCCGGTCACCGTGCCGCATCCGGGGATGGGCGAGGTCCTGCGAGGCAGCTACGGCGTGATCGTCTACCAGGAGCAGGTGCTGCAGGTCGCCCAGGCAGTGGCCGGTTTCACGCTTGCCGAGGCCGATAGCTTGCGCCGCGCGATGACCAAGGGTCGCAGCCGTGAGGCGATGGAGGCTATCCGGGTCCACTTCGTGGAGCGCGCGTGCGGCCTCGGCGTGGAGCTCGCCGTGGCCGAGGAGGTCTTTCGGCAGCTTGAGGGATTCGCCGCGTACGGCTTCTGCAAAGCGCATGCGGCGTGCTTCGCCGTCGTCAGTTACGCAACCGCATGGCTCAAGACCTACTACCCGGCCGAGTTCGCGGCCGCGATCCTCAACAACGAGCCGATGGGCTTCTATAGTCCGCGGCTCGTGCTCGACGACGTGCGGCGCCACAGGATCGACGTGCTACCGCCGCACGTCAACGCTTCCTCGGCGGAGTTCACGGTAGAGCAAGACGGGGGCGCTGTGCGCGTCGGCCTCGGGAGCCTGCTCGACATGACCTCGCGCCTGCTTCGAGTGTTGGAGGCCGAGCGAGCGGTGCGTCCCTTTGCCGATCTCGCCGACTTCCTCAAGCGGACGCGCGCCGAAGAGCCGGCCGCACGGAGCCTCATACGCGTCGGGGCTCTCGATGGCCTGGGGGTGACCGACGCCGGACGCCCGCCGACGCGCGACGAGATGCTCGCGCTGTTGCCGGAGCTCAAGGCGGTCATCGCCAGGCAGGGCGTGGCCGGTGACGACACGCTGCTGATCGCACCTGCGCGTGCGCGGGGGCCTGTCGACACCGGTCACGTCTCGGGCTGGACGCCTGCGATGCGCCTTTCGGCCGAGCTCGAATGCCTCGGGCTTGCCATTACCGCGCATCCGCTGGCCCTCGCGCGGGCAGATCTCGAGCGGCGCGGTGTCATCTGGGCGCGCGACCTCCCCGCGTGTGAGGACCGCCAGCGCATTCGCGTGTGCGGCGTTCGCGAGCGCGCGCAGACCCCGCGGACCCGCTCGGGCAGGCGCACGTGCTTCCTCACGCTTGAGGACCCAACGGGGCTCATCGACGTGGTGGTGTTCGAGGACGCGCTCAACCGCTACGGCGATGTGATCGTGAAGAACCGCGCGTATCTCATCGAGGGCGTGCTGCAGAACAACTGCGAGCGCGGGATCGCGCTCATCGCCGACCGAATCGAGCCCTATACCGTGCGAGACGACCGGCGGGAACTCGTCCGGCTCAGGCGGGGTGTCGGCGCGGGGCCACTGGGTCCGACCCTCGGCGGGGCAGGAGCCGAGGAGGAATCGGCGGGAATCCCTGCTGCGTAGTCCTCGCCGGGGGCCCGCGGCGCCTGCGGGCGCTCGTCCGCGCCCTCGGCGCCTGCCCCGGCTGCGGAGTGACTCCGCAGGGACACCCGCCGATTCTCACCGCGTATCCGCGAAACCCTACTGTGGTTCGTCCGCCCTGGCCACGAACTCCGCAGTCAGCGCCGGGCCGGGGCCACTGCCGTCGCTTTCGGCGAGCGTTCCTTCGGCGTAGACGAGCGCACCCTTGGTGCTGCATGCCGAGTCGAGGTCGTACATGTTCTCGATCCAGGCGATCACGGTTGCATCAGGCGATGGGTCCTCGCCGGGCGTGCCTTCGAGGATCAGCCAGGCGCCGTCGAGGTCGGCGCGGTACTGGAGCAGCCCGACGACGCGGACGCGTCCGCCGTCGAGCTCGGTGACGCCCACCACGCGCTCGGCCTCTGGTAACGGGTCGTGTGTGGCGACGGGCTCTTCGACGGCGGGTGTCCCGGGCGCTCCTGCGGGCTCTGCCGCGGAGCCGCATCCACCGACGGTCACGGCGAGCGTCCCCGCGAGAGCAAACACGCACACGATGAAGCCACGGGACACGAGATCACTCCTCATCAGGTACCGCGTCGTACGAATCATCATGCCCGAAATCGATAGCGTCGTCGCCAAAACGTGCCTTGACCGCATCGATGCTTCGGACGAGCGCCCGGGTTCGATCGGTATCTCCAGAGGGTGCACCGGAGAGAAGGTCGAGCTGCTCGGCCCGCTCGGTGAAGCCCGATGCGCCGAAGCCGAGAAGCCTGAGTCCGGCACCTGGCGTCCATGTTTCGGTCAGCAGTTCGATCGCGACCGCGAGCAAGGCATCGTCGAGGTCGGTGGCGGCCGGAACCGTTCGGCTCGCGGTCCTCGTCGTGAAGTCCGCATAGCGGAGCTTCAGCGTGAGGGTCCGTGCCTTGAGCTCCTTGGCACGCAGGCGGCGCGCGACGCGCTGCACGAGTGAGCGCAGCGAGGCCTCGACCTCGGACCGCTCGCGTACGTCTTTCGGGAAGGTGTGCTCGTTGGACACGGACTTCACGCCGCTCTCCTCGTGAACGGAGCGAAGGTCGATGCCGCGTGCCCGTGCGACGAGATCCGGACCTGCGTTGCCGAGGAGTTGCGCCGCGCTCGCCTCGTCGAGCGACGCTAGCTGACCGATGATCCGGATGCCCGCGTCGTGCAGGTGCGCTGCGGTGGCCGCACCGACGCCGGGTATGGCCGAGACCGACATCGGTGCGAGGAACGCGGCCTCGGTCCCGGGAGGAACGATCGTGATGCCGTGCGGTTTGTCGTGGTCGGAGGCGATTTTGGCGACGGTCTTGGAGGTTGCCACGCCGATCGAGCAGGAGAGTCCGAGCTCGTCCACGCGACGCTGGATGCTCGAAGCAATGTCTCGCGGGTCGGTCGGATCATGAGGTGTCGGCGTGACGTCCAGGTAGGCCTCGTCGATCGAGACGCGCTGCACGTGTGGCGTGACGTCGAGGAATACGGCGCACACGGCGTCCGAGAGCTCGGAATAGCGGGCGAATCGGGGGCGCGCCCAGATGGCGTCGGGACAGCGGCGGGCGGCCTGCGCTGCCGGCATTGCCGAATGGATGCCGAAGGTACGGGCCTCATAGGATGCGGTTGAGACCACACCTCTGCCGTGGGGCGAACCGCCGACGATGACGGGGAGCCCCCGCCATTCGGGATGATCGAGCTGCTCGACCGATGCGAAGAAGGCATCCATGTCGATGTGCAGGACGGCGCGCCCCGTCCATGTCTGCGGTGATCGGGCCATGGTTCGAGTGTAGGAGGGTCGGGCGCCGAGCGGTAGACTGTCGCCTCGGAGGTGGTCCCGTGTCGATCGGTGCGCATGTGGGTGTGGCGGGAGGCTACGCCAAGGCGGTGGACTATGCCGTCTCGGTGGGCTGCGAAAGCATGCAGGTCTTCGCCAAGAGTCCCCGGCAGTGGAATTCCAGACCGCTCGATCCCGCCGTGACCGAGGCATTCCGGGCGCGAGTCGAGGAGACGGGTATGGGTCCCGTGCTGGTGCACACGGCGTACCTCATCAATCTCGGCAGTGCCGACGACATTCTGTGGGAGCGCTCGTTCGCAGCGCTGGCGGACGAGCTGATGCGAGCCGAGTCCCTGGGTGCGTCGTTCGTGGTGACGCACACCGGCACCGAGTATCGCGATGCGCCCGAGCGGACGGCAGCCAGGATCGCCGAGGGCGTCGATCGAGCGTGGGTGCTTGCCAGGGTGGAGCGAGTCCGGCTGTTGCTCGAGAACACCGCCGCTGCAGGAACGACCTTCGGCGACGGTCCCGACGAACTCGGAGCCGTGCTGGGTCTTCTCGACGCTGCCCGGGGGCACGTCGGAGTGTGCCTCGATACCTGTCATGCCCACGCCGCCGGCTACGACCTGTCGCAGGTTCACGTGTGGGAGGAGCTCATCGGCGCCTTCGAGCGCTGCTGCGGCATGCCGGTCGAGGCAGTTCATGCGAACGACTGTGCGTTCGCCGCGGGACTCCACAAGGACCGCCACGCCTGGATCGGCGACGGGACGATCGGGTACGAAGGGTTCGCGCATCTGTTTCGACAGGCGTGCCTGAGAGACCTGCCGATCGTCACCGAGATGCCGGGCGAGGTGCCCTACAAGGACGCCGAGAACATCACGCGCCTCAAACGGCTGCGTGACGCTTGCGCGGAACCCTCAGAGCGCGCCTGACCGCGGAGAGGACCTGAGCGGCAGCCTCATCCGGGTCACCGTTGACGGGGATCCACATGGGTGCCTGTTGCTGGCGGTAGGCGTCGGTCATCCCGATGTCTCTGAGACGGCGGGGTGTCAGTGGACCATCCTGTCGGGCGCGCTGCTGTGCGCGGCGGAGGACACGCAGGATGCGCGCCCCGAAGTCACCTGAGACGACATCGTCGGCCGTGAACCTGATCGTCGCGAAACGCCACCCGCGTACGAGCACGATGGCGGCCATCGAGTGCTCGTCACCCTCGAGCACGACGATGACCTCGTCTGCCGAAGCGCGGCGGGCGACTGCCAGCGCGGAGAGCGTGCGATCGAGCGCGCGTGCCGCGTCGCGGTAGCGCGCGGCATCCTCGAACCGCTCGGCACGTGCGGAGCGCTCCTGCATGGTGTGCAGCATCTCGCGGAAGTCGGCGCCCTCGCCGTTGAACACTGCGAAGGCAGCATGTGCCCTGGCGCGGTAGGCGTCGGGTCCCATCGCCAGCACGTCTGGCGCGTGGCAGAGATGACGATCGCGCCGGAGACACTGGCCTTCGAGGCAGTCGGGCACGGCGCGACGGCATCGGCGCAGGCCGAAGTGCTCCGCTACGATGTCCGCGACAATGGCCGCTGCCCACTCGTTGCCGAGCGGACCCACGAGCTCACCGGTCCGCAACCGTCGTCGTGTGGGGCGCAGGTACGGGTAGTCAGCTGCGGGGTCAAGATGCAGGTACACCGGGCGGCGCTGCTGATGGTTGTTCCGGTTGAAGGCAGGCTGGTATCGATCGTGAAGCCTGACTTCCAGCAGCGAGGCATCGAGACCGGACACGAGCGGGATGTGGTCGATCGACACCACCTCTGATGCGGGACTAGAGCATTCCGTGTCGTCTGCGGCGTAGAAGTGGTTCCTGATGCGCGTTCTCAGGCTCTTGGCCCGGCCGACGAAGATCACACGGCTCTCGCTGTCCCGGAAGAGGTAGACGCCGGACCCGTCAGGCAGATGGGTGGCGAGCGCCAACTTGCGGGCGAGCCTGCTCTGCTGAGCCACGCCACAGAGTCGTGCGACTTCGGCCGCCGTTGTCATGCCGGCTGCCTGGATCTCGGGCACCATCGCGAGGAAGACTTCGGCCGTGGCAAGCGCATCGGGGAACGCACGGTGGTTGGGGACGGTCGGTATCTGGTACCGCAGCGCAAGGTCGCGAAGGTTGTGGCGCTCTACGTCAGAGCACAGCCGTCGGGCGAGACACAGGGTGTCGAGCACCGGCCGAGGAAACGGCGTGCCCCACGCGCGCTCGGCCTCGTAGTCGAGAAAGCTGAGATCGAAGCGATAGTTGTGCGCGATGAGCACGGCACCGGCCGCAAAGTCACGGAACAGCAGAATGGCTTCCTCGATCGGCATCGCACTCGCGGTCATCTCCTCGGTGATGCCCGTGAGGTGCTGTACCGCCGGGGGGATGGGCTCGGTGGGGCAGACCAGCGCGCTGAAGTGCGCGGTAACGACGCCGTCCTCGATGCGGGCCGCACCGATCTCGATGACCGACGAAGTCCCGGGGCGGCAGCCGGTGGTTTCGATGTCGACGGTTACGAAAGGGCCGCCGGTGAGTGATGTGAGTCCGAGCATCCCTGTCCCGTCACCTGATTCTTGTGCTCAATCCTACCATGCGTCGGAATGTGGCTATCTCGTGTGTCGTTCGTCACCGCCGCCGCGCTTCGCCTATGATGTAAGTGATTCGTACTCTCATATCGTCATCGTAAGGTGGGGAGTCTCATGGCCTACTTCGTGGTGGAGCGCAGCAAAGAAGACGGGACCCTCCGCATCCCGTTGTCGGATGCCTACGACACCCGGGAGGCGGCGATCGCAGCGCTTTCCTCAGCCACCTCCACGGGCGCCGTCAGCCTGACCGGAGAGGTGTTCATCGCGGATCTCGGAAGCGCGGTGCCGGTCCTCGTCATGCAGAGCGCGCCAGCGCCCGCGCCATCAGAAGTGCCGGCGGAGGACGTCGAGGCGGAGGTAGAGGTTGAGGCTGAGCCAGAGGCAGAGGAGCCCGCTGCCGAGGCACTCGACGAGGACGTCAGCATGGAACCCGCCGCGCTTGACGAGAACGGTGCGGTGACCGCCTTCTCCTCGTGGGAGCCACTTGAGGAGATCGAGTCGTCTGAGACCGCGCTTGCCGACGCGCTCAAGCGGGCAGCCACCTCGCTTGAAGGGGAGGGGATCGTCGCTCCCGATTCGGTGCTGAGCGGTGATGAGATCGAAAGCGCCGAGGTTGTTGAGGAGGCGTCTGCGCCTGAGGCGGAGGCCGAAGAGGAGACCGTGCTCGAGACGGCCCTCGGCGAACCTCCCGTGGAGTCGGAGCCATCATCTGAAGACGACCGCGACTGGCCATGGGCGAACGTCGAAGCCTACGAGATCAAGGTAGACGCCGACGCGTTGCTTGAGGAGACCGACGGGGACGCGCTCGAGCCCTTGGAGGTCACCGAGCCAGAGCCCGAGATCGTCGAGGACGAGATCACCCCCGTCGAGGAGCCCGAAGAGGTGCTCGACGAGGAGGCACCGATCATCACTAGCGCGCCTGCAGAGGGCGAGGAAGTCTACGTACCGCATCCAGTCATCCTGGGCGATTACGCGGACGCGCTCCCCGAACCGGAGCCCGTTGAGGCCCTCGAGCCCGAAGCCGGGGTCGAGGCGACCGCGGCCGACGAGGTTGACGATGAGGTGCTCTCGATCGAGGAGCCTGCTACAACTGTCACGATCGCCGAGGATCTCGTCTCTGAGGATGCCGAGGCAGAGGTCGAGGAGCCGGCTGCAGCGGCGGTCTTGGAGGAAGACGAGGCCGCGCCGGTGGCCGAGGCTGACGATTCCACTCCGTCGGTCCCCGAGGGCGGCTATGAAGCGACTGGCGAACTGAAGCTTGACGAGTACACCTGTCAGGATTGCGTGTACGCGAACACGTGCCCGAAGGTCGGTCAGACGGCGCCCGCTGAGTGCGGTTCCTTCCAGTGGCGGACAGGATAACCACAACTTCTTGGTGACAGACGCGGCCCGTCTACCATATAGTGTAGACGGGCCGCAGTGTGTCGGGAGGTTGCATGGCGCGGGACGACGGTTCGACGTATCCGTTCAGCGCGATCGTCGGACAGGACGCTCTGAAGACGGCGTTGCTCATCAACGCCGTGGATCCGAGGGTCGGCGGCGTGCTGATTCGGGGGCAGAAGGGCACTGCCAAGTCGACCGCGGTTCGTGCGCTCCGGTGGGTTCTCCCGGAGATGGAGGTCGTCGAGGGCTGTCGTTTCGGCTGCGATCCTTCGGCTACGACCGAGCTCTGCCCCGAGTGCCGGGAGCGCAAAAGGGAAGGCGCGCTGCCGAGGATTCGTCGTCGGCCACGATTGGTGGACCTGCCCGTCTCGGCCACCGAAGACCGCGTGGTGGGCACGATCGATCTGGAGCAGGCGCTCAAGCATGGGGAGCGCCGCTTCGAGGCGGGTCTTCTCGCCGAGGCGAACCGGGGCCTGCTGTATGTGGACGAGGTCAACCTTCTGGACGACCACCTCGTGGACACGCTACTCGACTCCGCAGCTAGCGGGGTCAACGTGGTGGAACGCGAGGGAATCCGATACGAGCACCCGGCGCGCTTCTCGCTCGTGGGCACCATGAATCCCGAGGAGGGCGAGCTCCGTCCCCAGCTGCTGGACCGTTTCGGGCTGTGCGTGGACGTGGAGGGTATCGCAGATCCCGGCGAGCGTGTTGAGATCCTCAAGCGACGGCGCGCATTCGAGGACGATGCGTCGGGATTCGCGAGGGACTGGTCCGCTACGCAGTCGGAACTCGTCGATCGGGTACGTTCGGCCATCCGATCGCTGCCCGATGTCGAGCTGGATGACGACCTGCTGTACCTCATCGCCTCGGTGTGTGTCGCCATGGGTGTCGACGGCCACCGCGCCGATCTCGTGATGGGGCGTGCTGCGGCGGCGTACGCGGTGCTGCACGCGCGTCGCGAGGTCACTGCAGCGGACATCCGGGCCGTTGCGCCCATGGTGCTTGCCCATCGGATGCGCAAGTCGCCGTTCGAGGAGCAGTCGTTCGACGAGAAGCGGCTCGAGCAGCTCATCGGGCTTGCGTCGTCGGGTCAGGGAGAGAGCATCGGCGAGCGCGGCGGTGAGCCGGCCGACGGTGCTGCGGCGTCTTTGGCGATGCCGCGGGAACTCGGAGCGACCGATGCGGCGGCAACGCAGGAGGCGATCAGCGCGGAACTCGTTGCGGGCATGGATCGCACGCGTCGGGCGCATGGTGGCCGTCGGCAGGAGACCACGTCGGATGACCGCACGGGGCGCTACGTCCGTGCCGAGCCCGCACGCGCGGGGGAGCCGGTCGACCTGGCGCTCGACGCGACGATACGTGCGGCAGCTCCTCATCAGCGGTCGCGACAGGGCGATCTGGCGATCAGCATCGAGCCCGAGGACGTGCGCACGAAGGTCCGCAAGCGGCGCGTTGGTGCGTCGATCGTGTTCTGCGTGGACGCGAGCGGCTCGATGGGGGCGTCAAACCGCATGGAGGCCGCGAAGGCCGCTGTCCTCGAACTGCTGGTGGATGCATATCAGCGGCGTGACCGCGTCGGTCTCGTGGCCTTCCGGGGCGAGTCGGCGCAGGTGGTCCTGCAGCCCACAGCCAGCGTCGAGCTCGCGCAGCTCAAGCTGAAGGCGCTTCCGACCGGCGGGGCGACCCCGATCGCCCACGGCATCCTCACGTCTCTCGACGTGCTGGCTGCCGAAGCGCGTCGTGAGAACGGCATCGTGCCCTGGCTCGTGCTGCTCACCGACGGTCGGGCGAACGTAGGCATTGGAACCGGGCTCGGGAGCGAGGACGCGCGCACGGCGGCCGGGCGTCTCAAAGACGCAGCCATCAACACGCTGGTGGTCGACACCTCGGGACCCGGTGGCGGGACCGCGGCGAGGGATCTGGCGCGGGCGGCCGGTGGTGAGTACGTGCGTCTCGGCGCTGTGGGCGGCAGCTTGCTCGCCGGTGCCGTGCGGCAGCGCCTGTCGGCCTGACGGTCGGAGGCGTGCAGGCGGGAGTGGGCCTGTAAGCCGGATTCTGTCGTGGACGACCATCTATCTGGGACCACCGTCGCCGGCGGCCTCGTGCGGGCGTACCCGAGCGTGGCCGGGCCAGCCGTAACCGCTCCTATTCGCCCTTGCTCCGGGTGGGGTTTGCCAAGCCGCTACGTTGCCGCAGCGCTGGTGCGCTCTTACCGCACCGTTTCAGCTTTTCCGGG